>NZ_QBTW01000050.1:0-841 GCF_003057865.1 Muricauda brasiliensis
ATCATCATTGATATCGGTTCCTGCTATAGGACCTGCAATAGGGTCTGGGCTTATTTTATCGTCTATTAGCTCAATAAATTCGAGATCAAAATCACCAATATTGGTCACTCTGAAGGAATAACGGATTGATTCATCACAACCGTCTGAATCCAAATCAGCTAAAGTACCTGTTTTCATCAATGCCATCTCGGGACCTAAAGGGTTGCAGAGTTCATTAGGTACTGCGGTATTTGTTGGGTTATCTTCAAATGGACTGTCATCATCAGAAAGGTCCATTGCCTGTTCAATGCTATTGACTACAGTTCCTGTTACGGTAGCTTGGTTGGTTACGGATCCTATATCGATGTCAGGCTGTGTTATTTCGTAGAATGCTTCATAGTTCCATACCTCGCCTACTGAAAGGATGCCATCTTCATTTATATCAAAACCTGCCATGGGTCCAGGGATGGGATCAACACCCAATAGATCATCTATAAGTTCTATGGTTTCTAGGTCACTATCACCTGTATTGGTCACCCGGAAGGTATATCTGATACTTTCAAAACAACCGTCAAAGTCGAGATCTACTAAAGTTCCATTTTTGACCAATCCCAAACCTGGCATTAGAGGAGAGCATAGTTCATTGGGTACTGCTGTGTTGGTAGGGTCATCTTCCTGAGTACTATCATTATCCGACAGATCCATGGCTTGTTGAATACTGTTTATCACTTTACCTGTGACTGTTGCCTGATTTGTAACTGATCCAAAATCTATATCTGCCTGTGTTATTTCATATATGGCTTCATAATCCCATGTTTCTCCTATTGAAAGAATACCATCGTCATTGATATCGGTTCCAGCT
>NZ_QBTW01000051.1:0-504 GCF_003057865.1 Muricauda brasiliensis
CAAGATATTGGTGGTTGGGATGTGAGCAATGTGACCGATATGTCCAATATGTTCAATTATGCGGAACAGTTTGATCAAGATATTAGTTCATGGGATGTCAGTGAGGTGACTTCTATGAAAGGAATGTTTTTCAATGCGCAGTCCTTCAACCAAGATATAGGGGGCTGGAATGTAAGCCAGGTCACCGACATGAGTGAAATGTTCAGTTGGGCATCACGATTTGACCAAGATATCAGCGGTTGGGACGTGAGTAATGTGACCAATATGAGTGCTATGTTCCAATTCACTTATGGAAATAACCTGAATATCGGCGGATGGGATGTAGGCCAGGTTACCGATATGAGTCAGATGTTCTTCAATGCAACTTATTTCAATAATGATATCAGTGGCTGGAACGTGGGCAATGTAACCAATATGAACGGTATGTTCGATAGTGCCTATGTTTTTAACCAAGATATTGGTGGTTGGGACGTAAGTAAAGTAACCGATATGAAGAACATGTTC
>NZ_QBTW01000052.1:0-285 GCF_003057865.1 Muricauda brasiliensis
GAAGGTGTGGATGCCGAAGCTGAAGTTGGAGGTATTCTTTATGGTGGTACTGAAGATGATGACAATTCAGGTAGTATCGAATACTTGATCATCAACTATGCCGGTGCGCAGATTAGCACCGAATCTCAGTATAATGGCCTTACACTTTATGCAGTAGGTTCTGGAACCACAATCGATAATGTTGCCATCAAAAATGGAACAGACGACGGTGTTGAGTTCTTTGGTGGAACCGTTTCCGCTTCCAACTTTTACTTGGAAAACAATGAAGATGACGCTATTGACTGG
>NZ_QBTW01000053.1:0-277 GCF_003057865.1 Muricauda brasiliensis
AATTTTGGATCTTAAAAACTTCTGATATATTAAAGGAATGAACACCTTGGGAGGAATTTGGAGGTTTTCACGTAACAGTTTTGATAGCAGATTTTATCAAGACATTGAAAATTTAGTAGTTTTGATTAATTAAGAGAGATATGAGCGGAACATTGAACAAAGTAATGCTGATAGGGCATTTGGGAGACGAAGTAAAAATGCACTATTTTGAGGGCGGAAACTGTATTGGCAGGTTCCCTTTGGACACCCAAGAAACATATACCAATAGGCAAACCGG
>NZ_QBTW01000054.1:0-262 GCF_003057865.1 Muricauda brasiliensis
CGCTCCTGGATGGACTGTATGCACGAACCCCCCGTTCAGTCCGACTGCTGCGCCTTATCCGGTAACTATCATCTTGAGTCCAACCCGGAAAGACACGACTTATCGCCACTGGCAGCAGCCACTGGTAACTGATTTAGAGGAGTTAGTCTTGAAGTTATGCGCCGGTTAAGGCTAAACTCAAAGGACAAGTTTTGGTGACTGCGCTCCTCAAAGCCAGTTACCTCGGTTCAAAGAGTTGGTAGCTCTGAGAACCTTCGAAAAA
>NZ_QBTW01000055.1:0-242 GCF_003057865.1 Muricauda brasiliensis
AGTCTGAATAGGGCGAATTGAGTACGTGGTCGTAGACCCGAAACCAGGTGATCTACCCATGTCCAGGGTGAAGTTCAGGTAACACTGAATGGAGGCCCGAACCCACGCACGTTGAAAAGTGCGGGGATGAGGTGTGGGTAGGGGTGAAATGCCAATCGAACCTGGAGATAGCTGGTTCTCTCCGAAATAGCTTTAGGGCTAGCCTCAAGGTAAGAGTCTCGGAGGTAGAGCACTGATTGGAC
>NZ_QBTW01000006.1:0-156958 GCF_003057865.1 Muricauda brasiliensis
AAGCAATACGTTGGTCAAAACGTCAACAGGGATGTCATCCAAAGCTGCGCCATCGAGGAATGTCTCGAATGCTTCGTCCGTGGGAGCAAATACGGTAAATGGTCCTTCACCGCTAAGAGCTGTGATCAAATCGTTGTTGGCACTTTCATCTGCCTTTTGAAGCGCAGCAACCAAAGTACTTAATTCAGAAGTTGCTTGGGCTGCCTCTACAATATTGGCATCCTCTTCCATTGGTGGTGTTGGGCCGTTGTCGTCATTGGAGCAAGAGGTCACACCAATAAATAAGAGCAATAATGTCAGTCGGCTTAAGTGTTTTAGAGTTTTCATGTTGTTTAAAGATGTTTGTTTAACAATTTAAAAATAACATTAAACAAAATAAAAACAACAATGTTTAACATTTTCACTAAAAACTTTAACAAAAATTATGGTCTTGACATTGTGTGGGTTATAATTACCGTTTATACGCTTTAAGACAGATTTACAATTTTTAATGAATGTCAATTTGTATTTTTGTAGCCTTAATCAAATGCAATGAAAAAGGTTGTTGTTGGACTTTCGGGAGGAGTGGATTCGAGCGTGGCCGCTTACTTGCTCAAAGAACAGGGATATGATGTGATTGGTCTTTTCATGAAGAATTGGCATGATGATTCCGTTACCATATCCGAAGAATGTCCTTGGCTAGAAGACAGTAACGATGCTTTGATAGTTGCTGAAAAGTTGGGCATTCCTTTTCAGACTGTGGATTTGAGTGTAGAGTACAAAGAGCGTATAGTGGATTACATGTTCAATGAATATGAAAGAGGAAGGACTCCCAATCCGGACGTGCTGTGCAATCGTGAGATAAAATTTGATGTTTTCATGAAAATAGCACTGCAATTGGGTGCGGATTATGTAGCAACCGGTCATTACTGTAGAAAGGGAACCATCCAAAATGAAGATGGAACTGAAACCTACCAGTTGTTGTCTGGTAAGGACCCCAATAAGGACCAGAGCTATTTCCTTTGTCAATTATCGCAAGAACAATTATCCAAAACCTTATTCCCGATTGGAGAATTATTAAAGCCGGAAGTACGAAAGATTGCAGCTGAAAATAATTTGATCACTGCAGATAAAAAAGATTCGCAGGGTTTGTGTTTTATAGGAAAAGTACATTTGCCAGAGTTTCTTCAACAAAAATTAAAGCCCAAAAAAGGGGTTATCGTAGAAGTTCCAAGTAATGCAACACAGTTTTCCGCAGTGGTTCCCGATTTTCAAAGTGAAAGAGAGAAACTTACCTTTCGTGCGGAGAAACCAGTTTACAACGAATCGGATGGAAAGGTTGTTGGAGAGCATCAAGGCGCGCACTATTTTACCATTGGCCAGCGAAAAGGCCTAAATGTTGGCGGAACAAAGGAACCATTGTTCGTTATCGATACCGATGTGGACAAGAACATTATCTATACCGGTCAGGGAAAAGCACACCCTGGTCTGCTTAGAAATACATTGTTCATTAAAGAGGACGAACTCCATTGGGTACGCCCTGATTTAGCCTTGAAGGTAGATGAAACCATTGAGGTGATGGCACGTATTCGGTACCGACAGCCCTTGCAACCCGCAACCCTTTATAAAGTAGAGAATGGTCTGTTCGTTGATTTCAAGGACAAGCAATCCGCTATAACCGAAGGTCAGTTTGCGGCTTGGTACCTTGATGACGAACTGGTAGGCTCTGGGGTAATATCCTAAAGGAATTCCTTATTTATTTTCATTATTTTGGTGGAAACTAGAATCAAATTTCCATGCAGAATAAAATCACACGACTTTTCGGAATCGAACACCCCATCATTCAAGCAGGTATGGTATGGGCCAGTGGTTGGCGTTTGGCTTCAGCGGTTTCCAATGCAGGTGGATTGGGATTGTTGGGTGCGGGCAGTATGTATCCCGAGGTGCTGGAGGAGCATATCATCAAATGTAAAAAAGCAACCAGTAAGCCTTTTGGGGTGAATGTCCCCATGTTATATCCCGACATTGAAAAACTGATGGATATTATTGTAAAGCACGAGGTGAAGATAGTGTTCACTTCAGCTGGAAATCCTAAAACCTGGACTTCATTTCTTCAAGAAAAGGGAATCACCGTTGTACATGTTGTCAGTAGCGTAAAGTTTGCTTTAAAAGCCCAGGAAGCTGGAGTGGATGCTGTTGTGGCAGAAGGTTTTGAAGCTGGGGGTCATAACGGTCGTGACGAAACTACGACCATGGTATTGATTCCATCCGTAAAGGAAAAAATTAATATCCCATTGATTGCCGCGGGTGGTATTGCTACGGGAAGAGCCATGTTGGCGGCCATGGTACTGGGTGCGGATGGTGTTCAGGTAGGAAGTAGGTTTGTAGCCTCACCAGAAGCATCTTCCCATGAACTGTTCAAAAAATGGGTAGTGGATGCCAAAGAGGGCGATACCCAGCTAACACTAAAGGAGCTTGCACCCGTTCGATTGCTCAAAAACAAATTCTTCGACGACATTCAAAAGGCTTATGCTAGCGGAGCGACAAAAGAAGAATTGATTAAACTATTGGGAAGAGCAAGGGCAAAAAAAGGCATGTTCGAAGGTGATATGGAAGAAGGTGAACTGGAAATCGGACAAGTTTCCGGTTTGATTCATAACATAACTCCGGCAGCAGAAATTGTTCGTGAATTGATGGAAGAGTATCATCGGGCAAAAACTGAAATGCAAGAGTATTAGGTGGTTAGCAAAATTTTGAGAAACTTTTAATATATTTAGCCTGCGCAATGAGAACACTTATCCCCACACTACTCTTTCTTTTGCTCGCTTATAATTGCCATGCGCAAATAGGGCGGGACAAAGTGCTTCATTTTGTTGGCGGGAGTCTTTTTGGTCTTGCCGGGGCAGGAATTGCAAAGCATGCAACCGAGGGGAACCGGGTTTGGACCTTCGTTGGTGCCGTTACAGGAAGCGCCATAGCGGGTGTGGCAAAAGAAGCGATTGATGCCGGACAGCAGGACAATGGATGGGACAATGAAGACTTGGCAGCTACCATTCTAGGCGGTATTACTGTAGGTATCGCAATAGATTTATTTTCCAAGAAAGATAGCAACGGACGTTTGCGAGGTCGATATTCGACATTTAATTTTAACAAGAAACAATACCCAGCCCTACGAACATCAAAATTGGTGGTTTTGGATGGCGTGCCTCCATCCTTAAATACTTTGGGACTTTCCAACTACGAGCTTACCGCTAAATAATTCCCCTAGCTTTTATCTCCAAATATTTATTAATCGTATTTACCGTCAGTTCCTCAGGTTTGGTCAAGATGGTCTGTATACCATACTTTTGGAGTTCTTTTTGCATGAGTCTTTTCTCCAATGAAAACTTTTCGGCAATCGTCTTATGGTAAATGGATTGTAAATCCTCGGCATCGGTTGCAATCAAGGATTCCAATTCTGTGTTTTCAAAGAAAATGACGACCAAAACGTGTTTTTTTGCCATCGCCAAAATAAAGGGCAATTGTCGTTTTAAGCCCGAGATATGCTCAAAATTGGTGTAGAGTAGCAAGAGGCTGCGCTGGTTTATTTTTCGTTTTACATGGGCATAGAGCAATCCAAAATCCGAATCCGAATAGTCTGTGGATATATTGTACAGACTCTCCATTATGGTGTTCAAGTGCGTTATTTTTTGAACAGCAGGAACAAAAGTCTCTATCTTTTTGGAGAAGGTAAGCAATCCCGTTTTGTCATTTCTTTTTAGGGCGACATTGGAAAATGCCAATGCCGAATTGATGGCGTAATCCAATAAGCTCAATTCGTTAAAGGGCATTTTCATCACTCTTCCCGTATCAATAATCGAGTAAATAGGTTGGGACTTTTCATCTTGATATTGGTTTACCATTAATTGGCTCCTTTTTGCCGTGGCCTTCCAATTGATGGTTCGAACATCATCCCCCTTAATATATTCCTTGATCTGCTCAAACTCTTGGGTATGCCCGATACGTCTTATTTTTTTGAGTCCAAACTCTGTTAACCGATTGCTTGTGGCCAAAAAATCGTACTGTTGCATCTGAATGATGGACGGGTAAACGGGCACCATTTGGTCCTTTTGAAAGGTATATTTTCTTTTGATGATACGAATTGGCGAAGAGGCAAAAACAATCAGGTTGCCAAAAACGTATTCTCCACGCTCAACGGGACGAACCGAGTATTCAAAAAAATGGGGCTCTCCTTTTTGTAAATGGGTCCTATGTTCAAAATCCCTTTTTTGGAATTGTACGGGTAATTCATCGATTATAAATGCTTCCGTTCTAAATGGATATTTGGAGGTAAAGTGTACGGATAATATATTTTCATCGCTATTGGATAGTTTTTGTGGCGGATTTCGGTGTGCCTGAATGCCATTCTTTGTTGCATACATTAAATAGAGGTCCAAAAAGAAAAGCGCCAATAATACATAAACCAATAACCAAGCGATGGGGTACAGATTCGGTACCCAATAGGAAATTACAAAGCATGCGGAGAGCACGGCGATATACCTAAAGAAACTATTGTGTATGTACAGTGACCGGAGGAATGCCATACTTAACGCGGAATTTCAACGGATTCCATGATCATGGTAACCACACTTTCGGTGGTCATGCCTTCCATTTCCCGCTCAGGTGTTAAAATGACCCTGTGGTTCAGTACCGGTACCAAGGCTTTTTTTACATCTTCGGGAATTACAAAATCCCTTCCGGAAATCGCAGCAAAAGCTTTGGCCGCTGTCAACGTTGCTATGGATGCCCTTGGCGATGCACCTAAATATAAATGCGGGTGATTTCGGGTCTGTGTGATGATGTTTGCGATATAATCCAGTATTTTTTGTTCCACCACCACTTCATGAATATTCTTTTTGAACTCTGCCAGTTTTTTTGGGGTCAGTACCGCTTTTATTTGATCTTGTGGTTTTTCACCTTTCCGTTCGTGATGGTTCTGTAGAATGATCACCTCTTCCTCGACAGAGGGGTAATCCACCTTAATTTTAAACAGGAAACGATCCAATTGAGCTTCCGGCAGGGCGTAAGTGCCTTCTTGCTCAATGGGATTTTGGGTGGCCAAGACCATAAATGGCTCTCCCATTTTGTAAGTGGTGCCGTCCACGGTGGCTTGTCTTTCTTCCATGGTCTCAAAAAGTGCGGACTGTGTTTTGGCAGGAGCTCGGTTGATTTCATCAATCAAGATGATATTGGAAAATATGGGTCCTTTTTTAAATTCAAACTCGGTTGTTTTGGAATTGAAGACGGAAGTACCCAAAATATCACTTGGCATAAGGTCCGGGGTAAATTGGATACGGTTGAACTCCGTTTTCAATGTTTTGGCGAAGAGTTTGGCAGTCACCGTTTTTGCAATCCCGGGTACGCCTTCTATCAAGGCATGCCCATCGGCCAAAATGGAAATGATCAAAAGTTCTATAAAACCTTTTTGCCCCACGATTATAGTGGATAGTTCTTTTTTTACCTGTTCTACAGTGTCCCTTAATTCTTCTAAGGGAACCCTGCTATCAAAGTTCAAATCATTATTTTCCATCAACGTTTGCTTTAAATGCTTCTATTTTTTTATTGAGATTTTTCAGTTCTTCTTCGGTGACCTGTTGTTTTGCCCTGAGTTTGATAATCATTCCTATTAAATTTTTCACCTCCTCTAATGTTGAGTTGCTTCGTAGGGCCACATTCCTCAAAAATGTTTCGCTGTCCAAATCTTGCGTTGTAACATGCAATTTGGATCTGAGATACTCCAAAAAGTAATCAATTTTATGTTTGGTGATCAGCGGCAGTTCCTTTTTTTCGAAATACATATCGGCAATGGTACGGGTAAATGCCAAGGTCTGATTTTTTACAGGAGGTACAACCGGAATGGCACGTTGTTTTCGCTTTCCTTCAAAAATAATGTAAATAATTGCCCCGATAAGAATGAGGTAGTAGGCCCATTTAAATTCTTCGGTATTCAGGAACAAGTACATGGGTGAAGTATAAAATGATTTGCCGGATTTATGGAAATTATCCATGTAAATGGTTCGGTTACGGTCCAAATAGGACAACAGTCCCGACGTGTATTCATTATTATCCTCCTTCAACATAAAGTAGTTGGTGAAAGCTTTTGGGAAGCTGGACAATATAATTTCTCCATCGCCAAAGGGTTGCTTTATAGTATTTACATGTTTTGTCAAGGCCCCTGTACTATCCGCACTGGTATAAACTTGACCGAGAACCGTCGTCCGAAGGGTATCTAACTTGTCGAAGCTCGGCATATAATAGTCCTTGGTGAATTTCACTTTTTTATTTTTGAATGCTGGATTGACCAATTCAAAATAAAAAATGGGCTCCAATTGGCCGTCATTGTAAACAAAGCGCTGTCCTAAATTTAGGGTGTCCAATAATTTTGTCTCAAAAGAACTTGAGGCTACAAACAATTGGTTGCCCTGTTCTACCCATTGCAAGATTGTATTGAGCTCAGCTTCTTCAAAAGAAACGTTTTCGTTCACAAAAAAATAGGTGCCTTTGATGGAGTCGGTACGGCTCAGGAATTCAAAAGGTGGTTTCTGGATTTGCTGGACTGCATCTGGAAAATGCTTTTCCATTACATCGTTCAGTACATAAGTCCCATAAGGTATTTTGTGGTGGGATACATAAGACGGAAACCAGTTGATTTTTTTTGGCTTGTTGTATTCCAAGGCAAACATAGCCGCCAAGGTCAAAATACCTATTGATATGTATATCCATCCTTTTCTAGACATCTGCTATCGATTTTTTTAAGGATGAAAATACAAGTTCGGCCTTTTGGTAGCGCTCAAGGTTCAGCTCAAATTCCCCGTACCAAACGTAATCGTACAGTAGGGTGGCTTTTACGAAATCATTTTTAAAGGGACTATCGGATATCTCGGCCATGTAGTCATCGTTCGTCTTCTGTTGTTGCCAATCTATCAATTCCCGTTCCGACAGCAATTGAAGGATGTAGAGATAGTAATATCGAATGGCCAGTCTATAGTTTTCATCGGCCAGTGCCTTTTTTATCAGTTCCTGAATGTCCTCGTTCTTAATAATGTGTTCTTCCTCGGAGAGGGTCACCACATTTGGATTTTTCTTGTTCTTGCCCATGCCCAGAATACTGGATTTTACAAAAAACCGAATCACCAGATACAGAAACAATGCAAGTAACAGATAGGGCAATATTTTTAAAAAAACAGCCAAGTAGCCCTCTGCATTGCCCACACCAAAAATCCATTCGAAAAAACGCCGTAGAATGTTGTAGAACCAGTTGACGATATCCGTCCACCAACCGTTTTCGGTTTTTACTTCTTCGTAGTTGAAGTCGCTATCATTTCTGTAAGAGTCCAGTTCTTCCGAACTCAGCTCGATAGGTTGTAGGTCCGATTCATCATACTTGACCACGGAATCGTTCTGGGCAAAAATGATTGTCCACGATAACAGTAGGTATGATAAAATCAGTTTTTTGAGCATTTATTCCTCCGAGGATTTTCCGAGACTTTCAATACGTTCAAAAGTACCGGTAAAATTTTTCTTCTCGTTAAGATTGAAGAAAATCAACGAGGTGGCCACTAAAAAGATAATGTTCATCAGAAACTGCACCAATGTGCTCAAAATGTTCAGTATCAAATAAATGGGGTCGTTGAAAACATTGAAGTTCTCGGCATCCATCTCACCCGAGAAAACGCCCATTTTTATCCAGCTGTATATGATGGTCGGTAAACTAAACGCATACGAAGCTACGGCCACAATAATATAGATAACAAATAAAGTGGCGAAGGTAATCCACCAATTTTCTTTGATCAAGGTGAAACTGTATTGGTAAGATTCCATAGTATCCTTTTTAAGAAAAACCAGAATGGCAAAGGAAACCGATAAGGGAACAGCCAAATAAATGCCAGGGATTAAACAGAACATTGCTCCGATAAATACGGACAATCCCACAATAATGCCCAGGCCTATCAAAGACCAAAAGGAACCGTAAACACCACTTCGTATTTCATCATAATTTGTAGAACCCCTATGGGAAATGTATGATTTTATATAATGTAACACAGTGCCCTGAGCCAATACGTATGCAGCTATCGAGCTCAAGAGCAGAGCAACCACGGCCAAAACCATAATCAATGGGGAATATGTGGAAACGGTGGTGTTTCCAATGGCGGTAAGATTAAAGATATCGCCAATGGTGTACATATAGAACCCCATAGAAACCAGCATGACCACTATATATGGACCTACGATTTTTAGGATGGTTCCCAAAAAGGGTTTGAACTCGTTTCGGATAAAAACAAAAGAATCGGAGAGGATTTCTCCCAATTCGCGCTGTTTTTTAAACTCGATATAGTTATTCGGTGTCTGCATGTGTGGTTTTTCTATGGATTTGGTATGGATAAATGATATAATAAAAAACGATTAGGGATAGCGAGGTCAGAATGATAAAAATGGCAAGCCAGTCGGGCATTTCGGTATGTCTTGTAACAAAACCCTCCAAAAAGCCGGCAATGATAAAAAAAGGGACCGTGCTCACCATTATTTTTAGTCCGTTTTTGACTCCTCTTTTAAAAGATTCCAAACGGGTGTACGTACCTGGGAATAGAATACCATTGGCCAGTACCAGCCCTGCACAACCAGCGATGATGATTACCGAAATCTCTATAGTGCCATGAATCCAGATGGTCCTTGCGGATTCCCATAGCAGCCCTTTTTCATAAAAAAAGTACTGAAAACTACCCAGCATAATACCGTTCTGCAACATGATATAAAGTGTTCCCACACCCAAAAAAATACCAAAAGCAAAGGCATAAATGGCCACTTTGATATTGTTTATGGTGATGCCCAAAAACATATTAAAGGCACCTTGCTCTTTATATACCGCCATTGGGTCGCCTTTTTCAATATTTTCCAAGGTCATATTAACATAACCATTGCCCAAAATGGAACGGACGAAGTCACCTTCATTGGCCGAGGAGAAGGCTCCCACGATAACAAAAAAGGAGAACACTAGAAAGGAAATCAATAATTCGCGGTGATGGTCTTTGAACATGGTAGGGAACTCCGTTTTCCAAAAATGGACAATACGGTTTCTTGATTCCCGTTTGGTCTTATATATTTTTTGGTGCGCTTGGGAGGCAAGCGTGTTCAAGTAAATTTGGGTGTTGCTGCCAGGATAGAAGGTCTTTGCGTAACTTAGGTGGTCGGTAATCTCAATGTACAGATCCGAAAGCTCATCTGGATGAAGTTGGCCCTTATTGATCAGGGCATTTTCAAAAGCGGCCCATTTATCCTTATTTTGCCTTACAAAAGCGGCCTCGCGCATTCAATTAATGGTTTGTAGTAAAGAAACTAAAATATGGAACAATTTCAAATAGAAACGGCCCAAAATATAACCATCAATCAAAATACATCCCATCTCGGTGAACGTATGTTGGCTTACATCATTGATACCTTTATCATTGTGGTCTACACTATTTTGATGTTTGTTTTTTTGGCCTCCCTAGAGATTGATATGGGGGATCAATGGGCGTTCTATCTGATTCTTTCCCTACCGGCATTTTTATATTATCTGCTTTTTGAGACCCTGATGGATGGGAAAACCATTGGCAAGGGAGCCATGAACCTTCGTGTGGTGAAGCTGGACGGGTCCAAGCCCAACTTCGGAAACTATTTTGTGCGATGGGCACTACGGATCATTGATGTGGGAATTACATCAGGAGGTGCAGCCGTTCTTACCATTTTGATTCGGGGCAAAGGACAACGAATCGGTGACATTGCTGCCGGCACCACGGTTATCAGTGAAAAAAAGCACGTATCCTTAAAAGATACCTTGCTTAGGGAATTGCCAGAAGATTACAAACCTACCTTTCCACAGGTTACTGTTTTTAAGGACCAGGAAATGCGAACCATTAAGGAGTTGTACGACAAGGCAAGGCTCAATGGAAACCATAACGTAATTGTTTCTTTGGATAAGCGTATCAAGGAAGTATTGGGAGTGCAGACCGCATTAAAACCCATAGAGTTTGTGGATGTGATCATTAATGACTACAACTATTACACCCAAAAAATGTAGGCATGCTATACCAGACCATTGATATTTTGGGCACTATTGCCTTTGCCATTTCTGGGGTCTTGGTGGCCATGGAAAAACGATTGGATTTGTTCGGTGTGCTCATTATTGCCTTTGTAACCGCTATCGGAGGCGGTACGTTACGAGATCTATTGATAGGAAACACACCAGTAGGTTGGATGCATGACCTTACTTATGTGGTCACCATTTTTATTTCGGTAGTTTTTGCCATCGTATTTGTGAACAAACTCAAATATCTTAGAAAATCTTTGTTCCTGTTCGATACGATAGGAATAGGACTTTATACCATGGTAGGGGTGGAGAAGGGTCTTGAAGCCGAGCTTTTACCTGTTATCTGCGTATTTTTAGGCACGATGACAGCTTGTTTTGGAGGAGTAATACGCGATATTCTATGTAATGAGATTCCCGTCATCTTCCATAAAGAAATCTATGCAACGGCATGTATATTGGGTGCCTTGAGCTACTTTTTGATCATACAGTTCCCGGTCAAGGATGAATATGCCTATATCGCAGCTATTTTAGTGGTGATCTTGCTGAGGTTATTGGCCGTTCGCTTTAAGATAACTCTTCCCAGTATCTACGGTAAACAAATGCCGTAACCTATCTCCTAAGTTTTTTACAACTGTGGTTAGTTGTTGTTTAGCACAATTAACCTATCGTTAATAAATTTTACTTTTTCGTTAGTCGAAACCGCTCGGCCTTACATCTACATTGCCTGCAATCATAAAAATTAACCTTTCGGGAGGTTGTTTGTCATCTTCAATTTCCCCAAACCAATCATTCAATCAGGTATGAGAACATCGCAATCATTAACTTTTACAATTTTGGGATTGATTTCCTTTTTTGGAGTCTATCGGGCAAATGCACAAGGGTGTGTGGCCATCAGACATTTTTCCTCATGTGTGGGAAATACTTTGGAAAACAATCTTTTGGGGCCGGGGGATATCCAAATAGGAAGTAACTACCGGTATTTTAAATCTTTCCGTCATTTTAGGGGAACCCACGAGGAACCCGACCGTGTTTCCAACGAAACTGAGGTAATCAACCATTCACATTCATGGGATTTCTTTTTGACCTACGGGATTTCGGACAGATGGTACGCCAGCATCACCATTCCAACAGTAATCAACACACGTTCTTCACTCTACGAGCATGGTCGTGATGAGCGAAATACGACCTTTTCCCGTGGCTTGGCCGATATAAGGGCAGGAGTCGGTTATTGGCTCTTCGACCTTGAAAAGCACCAGAACGGGAACGTGGCATTGGGATTGGGATTGAAAATTCCAACGGGAAGTTATAATGCTTCTGACATTTTTTACAATGTTGGTCCGGAGGGCGGACCTGAGGTCAGACCGGTGGACCAGAGTATTCAGCCAGGAGACGGAGGTTTTGGAATTACGGTAGATTTTCAGTTTTACCAAAAAATTGCAGAACGCTTTTTTGCCTACGGAGGTGGTTTTTATTTGATCAATCCAAGGGAGGTAAATGGAACGAGGACCTTTAGGGAAACTTTGAGCCCAATTCTCCAAAATGAGGCGATCATGGCCGTTCCGGACCAGTTTTCCGTTAGGGCAGGGGTAAGCCATAGTTTGAGCAATACCATTTCTGCTTCATTGGGGGCTCGGTACGAAGGTGTACCGGTTAAAGACCTGATTGGAGGGAATGAAGGATTTAGAAGGCCGGGAAATGTACTTTCCATAGATCCAGGAATCGCCTTTATGAAAAACAACTTTTCCTTGAACCTCAATGTGCCCTTTGCAGTAAGAAGGGAGCGTCCGCAGAGTGTTACAGATTTGCAGACAGAACAAGCGACGGGAGAACCTCGAATGGGGGATGCCGCATTTGCTGATTATTTGATCAATGTAGGTGTATCCTACCGGTTTACAAACAATAAGGTCAAGGTGAACCCGGAACTTATGAATGAATTCAATAATTAAGCTGTCAACATAAATGCACTTTACAATTGCCCAACAAATAAAAAAGTTATCATTTATATGTATTTTACTCTTTGGTCTTCTGGGAAGGAGTCAGGAAAATCTCATAGGAAAGGTGGTCGATGCCACAGATGGACAGCCTTTGGTCGGAGCACAAATAGTACTGAATTCAAGCCAAAAAGGAACCTTGACTGATGATTATGGAAACTTCCAGATCGATAGTTCCCCCGATGACAGTTCCGTTATTGTGAGGTATTTGGGATACGAAGCGCTGGAGGTTCCCATATCGAGTGGCGATAATTTGGGCACCATAGCATTGAAGAGGTCCAATACCACATTGAGCGAAGTAATTGTAAGTGCATCACCCAAAAATTTTAAAAGTGAATTTAAAGGGAGCAATTTTAGAATCAATCCTATTTCATTAAAAAATAGTAATCCGTTGAGTACCGAGGAAGTACTCCGGACGATTCCCGGTGTTAATATTGTTGGGGACATGGGATTATCCAACCGACCTAACATAAGTATTCGGGGTTCGTGGGGCAGGCGCTCCAAAAAGGTGCTTTTGATGGAAGACGGTACACCGGCGGCACCGGCACCGTACATAGCTCCCGGTGCCTACTATAACCCGGTGAGCGATCGTATCACCTCTATAGAAGTATATAAAGGGGCGGATTTGCTACGGTACGGCCCCAACAATATGTACGGCGCCGTCAACTATATTACCGCACTACCACCTCAAAAGCCAACTTTACGGCTTAAGTTGACAGGAGGTCAGCGTAATTATACCTCCGGCCTGTTTTCATACGGAGGAACTTGGAACGATTTAGGTGGTTTGGTGGAAGGTGTTTACAAGAAGTTTGATGGGTTTACCGATAACTCTTCAGTGGAGATCTTGAACCTGAATGCAAAGATATTCGCCAAACTGTCCGACAGTCAATCACTTTATTTTAAGGTGAGTGGACAGTTCGAGGACAATCAGGCTTCTTTAAGTTCCCAAACACCGTTCACATTTGAAGCTGACCCGACACAAAATCCGTTGGATGCGGACCAATTTACCATGAGGCGCTATGGTGTGGATATTATCCACAAATGGCTGCCCAATGATGATTTGAGTTTCACTACAAAAGTGTACGCCTCGGATTTTGAACGGGATTGGTGGAGACAGGTGACTGCGAAGGTCAGGGCATCGGAAGTCCAAGATTATTTAGGCGATGAAATTTTTACTGATAGATATGGATATTTATCAGGAAGGACCTTTGATGATGAAGACTATGTTATTGTTGGTCGAGTGACCAATGGGCAGGAAAGTACTACGGACAGTAGATGGATCTATCGTGTTTCCGGAATCAAGGAAACGGTCAACGCCGCATGGGAAGCTTTTGGTGCTCCGAGTGCTTTCGAAGGTAGCATCAATCTGCACCGTGAAACCTTTAAGGATGTTTTCCTGGAAGCGGACAACTCCAGATGGGCCAGATATGGAACCGTCACCAAAGATTTGTGGTACAGGTTGTGGTCGGCCAATGGCTATATCCGCAATGAGTTCAATTTTGGAAAAGTTGAGGTAACGCCCATTCTTCGTTTTGAACATGTGGATATGTTTCGGCAAGACCTCTTGGCCTTGGCCCAGCAGCCTGATTTGGAAAGCACGTTAGAAGGCAGGGAACCCAATGTATACAATCAATTTTTGCCAGGAATCACGATAAGTTATGATTATGGTAACAGTGAATTTTATGGTAGTGTGTATCAGGGAATGATAGCTCCTTCCAAAGTATTCGGGTTTTTGGTGGAACAGGATGGTGTGGTGACCAACCCGTTGGCGGGACAGAGCATCAATATTGACCCAGAGTTAAGTTGGAACAAGGAAATTGGTTGGCGAGGCGGCTTGTTGGATAATTTTATCCAGGGGCAATTGACCTATTTTCACAATGCGAGCAGAAATTTTTATGCAGGGGGGCGTAACGAAGTATTTACCGAGTTGGGCGAAATAAATGTTCAAGGAGTGGAAATGGCCATCAATGCCAAACTTTTGAACACCAATGGCCATCAATTGCACTTTTTGGGCAATGTTACCTACATGAAATCCAAAGTTAAATCGGGCAAGTTGGAGGATAGGGACCTATTTGCACAGGTGATACATGGTACCGCTACACAAAATGAGTATGTGTCCATGGTAAATTCCAATAGAAATGCCTACCAGGTATACGTGGACAATGGGGGAGGTGAAACCTTGCTGACTGACCAAACCATTGATGCATCCCAATTTGACAATATTACAAGAAGTGTTGTTACCTATGGCGATGAGGGGCTTTCGGATACCGAGGCACCTTATACGCCCCGTATCAATATGAGTTTGGGACTCAATTACGATTGGAACCAGTTATCGAGCGGGTTTAATGTGCATCATGTGGGCAAGCAATACACGGAGTTCCACAATTTTGAAAATGAATCTGCCGATGGGGCTATTGGTCAGCTGCCTTCTTACACAACCATTGATGCATTCGTGAACTACGATTTGACAATTGGTAAAAAAATCGATGCCACCATTTTTGTGAATGGTAAGAACATTACCGATAAGATATATAGGGCCTCGCGTTTGAACAGGGCGACCTCTGGGGTTTTCGGAGGAGGTTTCCGTCAGATTATATTTGGGATCAACATGAAGATTTAAAATGCTGATATAGGCACCAATTTCAGTGAAAAAATTCCTTTTTGTACCCAGGTATGTGGTTGATTTATTTACGGTTCGGGATGATAGTATCCCGAACCGTTTTTTTATACAGTAAAATACCGGCTTAATGCTTTGTTTTCTTTTTAATCATCAATCTGCGAAGACTTCTTGGAAAAAGTTGGTCATTCTTGTCCAAGAACGATCAGCGGCCAGTGGGCTGTACATCATTCCATCATCCGGGGCATTGGCATTGGGGTTGGTAAAGGCATGTCCTGTTCCGCCAAAAACATCCATTTCCCATACGGCATTTCTATCGGTCATTTCATACCCTAAGGAAACAACATCCTTGGGAAATGCCATGGGGTCTTCCCAACCGTGAAGCACCAATACTTTTGCTTTAATATCCTCCTCTTCCTGTTCCAATCCGTTTGGGTCCAAGAGTCCGTGAAAGGAAACGGCACCCTTGAAGTCAGTTCCGGAACGGGCAAGGTCCAAGGCACATTTACCTCCAAAACAGAATCCGATGATGCCCACTTTTTTTGGGTCGGCCAAATCATGATCCTTAATACTGTTGAATGCCAGCATTATTCGGTCGAGCAACTTTTGACGGTCGGTGGCCACTTCGTTCATAAGTTCTTCCGCTTCGGTGTTGTCTTTTGCTCTTTTTCCCTCGCCGTAAACGTCTATGGCAAACGCTAGATAACCGAGTTTGGCAAGTTCGATGGCCTTATCCGTTTCAAATTGCGATTGACCCGCCCATGTATGGGCCACCAAAACCACAGGTCGTTTTCCCGGAATGCTGTCATCATGGGCAACAATTCCCGAATAGGATTGCCCATCATCTGCATAGCTAAAATTGTTAGTTTGAATCATGCTGAGTTTAGTTATGTATTGAGAGCCATTAAATTATATTATTTTTTGATTCCTTTACAAAACTTCGGCCTTTAGTATGTATATATTTTGCCATGGCCAATCACCGTCCCCAACGCGCACATTATTTATGGCATCCACTACATCCATACCTTCAATTACGCGACCAAATGGGGTATACGAACCGTCCAAATGATAAGATCCTGGGTCTTTCACCACAATAAAGAACTCATAAGGGGAGGCCAATTTATGGGGATTGTCCCTTTCGCTGCTGGGCATGGATATGGTGCCCCTGTGGTGTTTATGTCCCTTGTTGCCATCAGGGGGCAGCAGATATCGCCCAATATCACCTCGTTTACGGGCCGTTTTTCGGTCGTCGGAATTTCCTCCTTGAATTATAAAGTCTTTGACCACCCTATGAAATTGGGTGCTGTCAAAATATTTTTGTCTTGCCAAAAAAATAAAATTGGCTTTATGATAAGGAACATTATCATAAAGTTGCACGGTAAAACTTCCCATGGTAGTGGTTATCTTCACCTTGTCCTTTTTTAGTTTTTTGGAATAATCAAAAAAGAATTCGATGGCATTTTCTTCGGTAAGTTTAAAGGATTCTTCCTCTCCTTCCTCGATTGCGGTGGAATCCAATTCGGTTTTTGGAACGGTGTCCGTGTTTGCAATATTTTCCTGAACTTTGTCCTTCTCCTTTTTAGGGGATTCTCCGCAGGAAACCAATAATAGAAATAATATACTTGTAGCTAAAGCCGATTGTCTCAACAGTATGGATTTTAATGAATTTTACGAACTAGCTTTAAAATTAAAAAATCTTCCACTTCCCGGAGAGGATTCCCATAATAAAATGTCACCGCAGATGCGAATCCAGTGGCTAAAGAACAATAAGGTGCAGGATGCCAACCCCAAGAGAGCAGGTGTAATGGCATTGTTTTATCCGGACGTTGAACAGCAAACCCGATTGCTTTTGATTCTAAGGAAAGTATATCAAGGGGTTCATTCTAACCAAATTGGGTTTCCCGGAGGGAAAGTGGAAAGAATAGATAAAAATTTAATGGAAACCGCTCTACGTGAAACCCATGAAGAGGTAGGTGTGCCACCAGGCGAAGTTGAGGTAATCAAGGAACTGAGCGAAGTCTATATTCCGCCAAGTAATTTTTTGGTTAGACCTTATATCGGACTTTATCCCAATCCTCGACCATTTGTGAAAGAAGATTTTGAAGTAGAAAGCATTGTAGAGGTTTATCTCAAAGATTTTATGGACGATTCCAACCATATTAACGAGGTTTTGACAACTTCTTATGCAAAAAATATAGATGTACCAGCCTTTAAACTAAACGGTTACACGGTGTGGGGCGCTACGGCAATGGTATTGAGCGAGATCAAAGAGCTTTTGCGTCAAGTGCTTTAAGTGCTATTTTGTAAATTTGCCGTCAACAATCAACACATTACATGGGTCTGTTCAAAAAAAATCCCTTTGGTCATATTTTGTTCTTAAAACGATGGCTGATTCGTATTGCGGGCATGATGACGCACCAACGCTACAAAGGATTTAATACTTTAGAGATTGAAGGTTCACAGATAATCCGTGACCTTCCAGAGAGCAATGTCCTCTTTGTAAGCAACCATCAAACCTATTTTGCCGATGTGGTGGCCATGTTCCATGTCTTCAATGCCAGTCTAAAAGGGCGGGACGATAATATCAAAAACTTGGGCTATTTGTGGAATCCGAAACTGAACATTTACTACGTGGCCGCCAAAGAAACAATGGGAAAGAGTCTGCTGACCAAGGTTTTGGCCTATGCTGGTTCCATAAGTATTGAAAGGACCTGGAGGGCAGATGGCCAGAATGTGAACAGACAGGTGAAGTTCAGTGATATTTCCAATATTGGAAAGGCATTGGACGATGGCTGGGTAATTACCTTCCCGCAAGGAACGACCACCCCTTGGAAGCCCTTGCGAAAGGGCACGGCGCACATCATCAAAAAATACAAACCTGTTGTTGTTCCCGTTGTTATCGACGGTTTTCGACGTTCTTTTGATAAAAAAGGCCTTCGTGTGAAGAAGAAAGGAATCCTTCAATCCATGCAAATCAAGGAACCTTTGGATATTGATTACGATAACGAATCCATTGATGCCATTTTGGAGAAATTGGAGTATGCCATTGAGCAACACCCATCGTTCCTAAAAGTTATTCCTCAAAAAGAACTTCTTGCCTATGAGGAGGAAAACCAAAAAAGACGATACAGTTACAAAGGTAAAATTGATGATTAGACCTCGAGTCTTTTGAGCTCGTTGTAGTTTTTTCTTAGTTTTTTGAGAAGGATGCCGTACAGGAGTTTGTAGAACAACCAAATAATCACCAGCACGGCAGTTGTCACTCCGATCGATGTGATGATCAACAATGCCCAAAACTCCGTACTGTCCCCATCTTGGGCAGCTGCATTGACCAATTCCTGTCCTTCCGGTGTGTACAGCAGAACCCCATAGGCGTAAATTATTGCGCTAATGGTGAAGATAATTAGGTTGAACCATACATATTGGGTCACTGTCCGTTTAACTTTTAGTATGGTTCGCATCAAATTTTTGGAGGAATCGGTAAAGGAGATTTTTTTATAATTGGTATAGAATTTATAGATAAAGTAAAGGATGATGGCGTAGTTGATGACATTAAGGGCCATAACTACCTTGTAAATATGCATTTCCTTAAGCTCTTGCATGGTATCGGGGCCATTAAAAATAATATTGATACCTGCCCAGAAAACAAATTCTATGATACTGATATAAAAAATCCATTTTACTATGGACGATGACTTTTTTTTGGTCATCGGGTATATTTGCTCATAGGACAGTTTGGGGAGGTTTGCTTCCCGCTTCTGCCAATCCTTCTTCAAGAGCTCCAGTTCATCCAGCATAATCACGGATTTAATATTGTTCTTAATTTGTTTTTCACCCTACTCATCTTCACTCTTGCATTTACTTCGGAAATTCCCAAAGTTTCGGCTATTTCAGAATAATCCTTGTCTTCCAGATAAAGAAAGACCAAGGCCTTATCAATGTCGCCAAGTTGTTTTACCGCGTCGTACATCAACTTTAATTGTCGTTCCTCGGTATCATCATAATCGGTGGCCTTGATCTTATAGAGGACCGAATCAAAATCCTGGGTCTTTACCCTTTTTTTGGATTTTCTGTACAATGTTATGGCTGTATTCAATGCAACGCGGTACATCCATGTGCTAAACTTGGCATCTCCCCGAAACTTTGGGTATGCTTTCCACAACTGTATAGTGATTTCTTGGAACAGGTCGTTATGCGAATCCTTGTCGTTGGTATATAGACTACACACCTTATGGACAATGTTCTGATTGTCCTCAAGTTCCGTCACAAATTGATGTTCCAGTTCTTTGTTCACTAAACGGTTGGTAAAGTTTGCTTTATCTATTGGTATCGATAAAACAACTTTTGTTACAATGATTGGGTAAAAATTTATTTACGGTAATCCAATGCAGGTTGTCTGTTGCCCAACATGGGAACATATTTAAAGTCCTTGCCACGTCTTTCTTCCAATTCTTTTTTTGCAGCCTCAATGGTTTTTGGACTTTCAAAAATATCCATGGCCGTAAGTGCCAATGTTTTTGCAGCGACCATCATTCCTTTGGAACCAATGCTCATACCGCCAGCGGCAACTGCTTGCCAGCTATGTGCGGGAGTTCCGGGAACCCAGGTCGCAGTACCTAGACCAGCTGTGGGAACAGTATAGCTCACATCACCGACATCGGTGGAACCGTAGGCTTGAGCGGTCTCTTTGTAGGGTTGCACAATCTGTGCGGTGGATATGTCCGGAGCGCCCTTGCCCAAGGTCTCGGATATTTTTTCGGCAAACGCCTTTTCTTCATCATTATAGGTGACACCTCCAACTTTTACCAAATTGTCGTACATGATCTTTTGAACGGTAAGGTTGGGCAAAAGTTCGTGAGTTCCACCGATCATCTCATACTCCATGGTGGTCCCGGTTCCCAATGCGGCGCCTTCAGCGGCTTTTACCATACGGTCAAAGATATCCACAACGACCTCCCTGGTGTTATGTCTTGCATAATAGTACACCTCTGCAAAATCGGGGACTACGTTAGGCGCTTTTCCACCATTTGTGATAACATAATGTATCCTTGCATCCTCTGGGACGTGCTCTCTCATCATGTTCACCATGGCGTTCATGGCCTCCACGCCATCAAGGGCGGAACGACCTTTTTCTGGAGCTCCTGCGGCGTGGGCAGAAATTCCATGAAACCTGAACTTAGCCGATTTATTGGCCAAGGCAGCACCGGCGCTTGCAGCATTTCCGGAACCTGGGTGCCAGTGAAGTGCAACATCTACATCGTTAAAAACTCCCTCCCGGACCATATAAACTTTTCCTGAACCACCTTCTTCAGCAGGGCATCCATAAAATCGAATGGTTCCTTTGATGTTGTTATTTTCCATCCATTCCTTTACCGAAATTGCAGCGGCCGTGGATGCTGTACCAAAAAGGTGATGTCCACAAGCGTGTCCAGCTGCACCGCCAGCAGATTTTTTCTCGGGAACGGCTTCCTGTGAAAGGCCTGGAAGTGCATCGTACTCACCCAAAATGGCAATTACTGGGGAACCCGAACCATATTCGGCCTTAAAAGCCGTTGGAATACCGGCAATACCTTTATCAATACTAAAACCGGCATCGGAAAGAGTTTCTTCCAAAAGCGCGGAGCTTTGTTCCTCTAGATAACCCATTTCAGCAAGACCCCATATTTCGTGGGCGATTTCACTGTATTTTTCAGATTTGGATTCGAGGTCTTTAATGACATTGTCCTTCTTTTTTTGGGCATGGATGCCCATGGTGCACAATAGCAGAAACGCACCCATTGGGAGAAATTTTCTCATTAGTTGTAGTTTTTTTGAGTTAGGCTCTAAAGATAGGAAAAAACCATACTTAACCTCCATTGCACTGCTCTGGATTGATTAAATTTGCTGGTATGTCGAGCATGAACATTCCTCAATCCAGCAATCCAAGAGTCGTGATAGTAGGCGGCGGTTTTGGAGGCATTGCACTAGCCAAAAAATTAAGTAAAAAAGATGTCCAAGTAGTTCTGTTGGATAAGCATAACTACCATAATTTCCAACCCTTGTTATATCAAGTGTCTACGGGTGGTTTGGAGCCTGACTCCATTGCTTACCCAATAAGAAAGGTACTTCAAGGGTATCCAAATTTCTTTTTTCGATTGGCAAACGTACAAGAAGTGAAAACGGAAACGAAAAGGATCAGGACCAATATTGGTGAGATTTTTTATGATTATTTGGTCGTAGCCACCGGTTCTGAGACCAATTTTTTTGGAAACAAAGGAATCGAAACCAAGGGAATGGCGATGAAAACCATCCCACAATCTTTGAACTTACGTAGTTTGATTCTCGAGAATTTTGAACAAGCCCTGTTGACGGACGACCTCCACGAGCGGGATGCCCTGATGAATTTCGTAATTGTTGGAGGTGGACCAACTGGAGTGGAGCTTGCGGGAGCATTGGCCGAAATAAAAAAGGGAATCCTTCCCAAAGATTATCCAGATCTGGATACGCGTAGGGCACAGATAAATTTGGTGCAGAGCGGAGATAGGCTCTTACCTGCGATGAGTCAAAAGGCATCGGAAAAAGCGGAAAAATTTTTAGAAGAATTGGGTGTGAATGTTTGGAAGAGCATTCGCGTTACCGATTATGATGGCAAACGGGTAACTACAAACACCAAAACCATTTTTGAAGCAGAGACCTTGGTGTGGGCAGCTGGTGTAAGGGCCGTGGGATTGAAAGGTTTGGATGGAGAGGAGTTGCTAAGTAGGGGCAATAGGTTGCGGGTTAACGAGTTTCACCAAGTCATAGGTTTAGAAGCTGTTTTTGCAATCGGGGATGTGGCACAGATGGAGACAGAAAAATTTCCCGAAGGCCATCCCATGATGGCCCAACCAGCCATGCAACAAGGAAAGAGCTTGGGAGAGAATCTTGTTCGTATGATAGAGGAAAAGCCCATGAAGCCCTTTGTTTATAAGGATAAGGGCAGTATGGCCACCGTAGGGCGCAACAAAGCCGTAGTGGATTTACCAAAGTTCAGATTCCAAGGCGTGTTCGCTTGGTTTGTTTGGATGTTCGTTCACTTATATTTTCTTATCGGATTTAGGAATAGGCTAGTGGTATTCATCAATTGGGTGTATAATTATATCCGCTTTGACCGCGAGGCCCGTTTGATAATCCGACCCTTCAAAAAGCAAAACAAAGTAGAACGTCATAATTTGATGCGCGATTAGTTTTCCGATTTTCTAGGGTGGAACTCTTTCAATATGTTCGCCAGATGCGAGCGGTTGACATGCATATACACCTCGGTGGTCGTAATGCTCTCATGACCTAACATTTGCTGTATAGCCCTAAGGTCTGCTCCATTTTCCAACAGATGCGTTGCAAAAGAATGTCGAAAAGTGTGCGGACTGATATTCTTTTTAAGCCCAATTTCTTCAGCTAGCTGTTTCACAATGGTGAAAATCATGGCTCGGGTCAGTTGTTTGCCCCGACGATTTAGAAAAACAAAATCTTCATGTTCTTTTTGAATGGGCAAATGTATCCTGACTTCTTTCCAATAAATGTTGATGTATTTCTGGTTGATTTCACTGATAGGAACAAAACGCTGTTTGTTTCCTTTGCCCGTTACTTTAATGAAATCTTCATCAAAATAAAGGTCGGACAGTTTCAAGCTGATAAGTTCCGACACCCGTAGCCCACAACCGTACAAGGTTTCCAAGATGGCCCTGTTCCTTTCTCCTTCAGGTTTGGAAAGGTCAATGGCAGCTATTAATTGGTTTATTTCGTCTTCCGAAAGCGTGTCGGGCAACTTTCTTCCAATTTTAGGAGTTTCAATAAGGTCCATGGGGTTGTCTTCACGGTAATCTTCAAAAACCAAATAATTGAAAAAGCCTTTTAGCCCGGAAATAATGCGTGCCTGTGTTCTGGGGTTTACCTCTTTGGCAATTTCATAGATAAACTGTTGCACAACTTCTTTGTCTATTGCGATAGGTGTATCATCGATGCCTTGTTCATCAAGATAACCGGCAAGCTTTTTAAGGTCCATGGAATAGTTGGAGATGGAATTTGGAGAAAGTCCGCGCTCTATCTTCAAATAATTTTGGTAATCTTTTATTGCTTGCTGCCAGTTCATGAGCTCAAATATAGTGACATAATCACATCACCGTTGTCTAAAAACAGCCATCGGTCAATTCAAAAGGCCCTTTGGTCAATTGATAGGGTTTAAAAATAATTGGTTTCGATATTTTTCGCCTAAGATTGTATAGATAGAGTAAAATGAAAATTCATTTTGTAGGAAATTTATTTCAAGAAGACACTTTTTTTATGAAGCATACGTTTTCTTCTTAGTAAAATTTTAACAATGAAGAAAAAAACATTCGCATTGGTAATCATAGCAATGGTTGCCGTAAGTTTTTCGTCCATGGCACAACAAGTGGACCGAACAAGTTTTAAGGCCGGAGTGCATGCGGGACTTCCTGTTGGAGATGCCTCCGATTATTCAAGTTTTAGTCTTGGGGTCGACTTGGGCTATCATTGGGGAGTGTCCGAGCTTATAGATGCTGGGATTGCAACTGGATTTATTAACGCTTTTGGTGATACATCAACCATTGATATTGGACCAGTTGGCCAAGATGTGGATTTCCCGGATATCCAGTTTATCCCGGTGGCAGGAGCATTTAGGCTGTATCCCACTTACGAATTTAAGCTCGGTGCCGATGTAGGTTACGCGGTCGGCATTAATGAAGGAAATGATGGAGGGTTTTATGTTCGTCCAATGATTGGATACAATATATCCGGTAATACAGAACTTAATGTTTCGTACATCAATATTAGCAATGGCGGTAGTTTTTCCGTCGCTGCCTTGGGACTTCTATTTTTATTTTAAAAAAAGCAACTGTAAATAACCCCAAATCTTACAGTTTAAACCATGAATATTAACCACTAATTACACTTAAAATGAAAAAATTACTTTTAGTTATCGCATTTGTTATGTTGAGCCATTTTGCAGCAAAGGCACAGACCAGTTATAAGGGCGCTCTTGGTTTGGGCATAGATCTTTATGACGAGGCTACCTTTTTTGGGGCTACGGGAAAATATTTTTTCTCGGATAACCATGTGGGTCAAGCGGATTTGGGTTTTGAGGACAATGCGACCATGGCCACATTCCTATATTCCTATCATAAAGGATTTTATAGGGCACCGGGTCTGCGCTGGTATGCTGGAGTTGGACCAAGCATTATTTTTATAAAGGACTTTGACAATATTTTTGCTTTGCGTCCGCATTTGGGGCTTGATTTTAAGATTGACGGAGTGCCTTTTGTACTAAATTTTGATTGGCGTCCATCTGTCGTGTTGAGCGATGTTGGAGATAATGAGGTTGCAGCCTTTGGTTTTGGCCTCCAGTTTGCCATCAATTAAAACAATGCACCATATTATATGAAAGGCGGGTATTCCCGCCCTTTTCTTTTTATTGTATTTTTGATGGTATGAAACTAAAGATCATCAACGGACCCAACTTGAACCTTTTGGGAAAACGTGAGCCCGAAGTGTATGGGAGCATCACTTTTGAAGACTATTTCAAAACACTACAGCAAAAGTTTCCCGATGTGGAACTGGAATATTATCAATCCAACATTGAGGGTGAACTCATAGGAAAAATTCAAGAAGTAGGATTTGATTATGATGGCATTATTCTAAATGCGGCGGCCTATACGCACACTTCGGTTGGAATCGGGGATGCCGTAAAAGCAGTGGAAACCCCGGTAATCGAGGTACATATTTCCAATACGCACCAGCGCGAAGAATACCGTCATGTATCTTTTATTTCGCCAGGCGCCAAGGGAGTCATTCTTGGCTTTGGTCTACAAAGTTACGATTTGGCCATTCAGAGTTTCCTAGGCTAAATCTTTTAAGTATTTTTTGTCGGCATAAAAAGTGCCAAAGGGGAGAAGGGATGCTATAAAAAGGATGATAAACCTTTTGAGCTTCCATTTGCGTTCCCAACAAAAAACTATGGCCACTACTACATATAGAATAAACAATATTCCATGTGCCATACCAACAACTTGGTTCGGTTCAGGAATATCTGCCCAATGCTTCAACGGCATGGTCATTCCGAAAAGGAGTAGATAGGAAATACCTTCTAAAATAGCAGTGGCCCTAAAAATTTTAAGCATACCTTATAGGTGGATTACTTCATCATAAGCATCAGCAACAGCTTCCATAACCGCTTCGCTCATGGTTGGGTGAGGATGCACAGCTTTTAGCACTTCGTGACCTGTAGTTTCTAGTTTACGAGCAACAACGGCTTCAGCGATCATATCGGTAACACCAACGCCGATCATGTGACAACCTAGCCACTCACCATATTTGGCATCAAAAATTACTTTTACAAAACCATCTGGGGTTCCGGCCGCCTTGGCCTTACCACTTGCGGAGAAAGGAAATTTACCTATTTTAAGTTCGTATCCTTTTTCTTTGGCCGCTTTTTCGGTCAATCCAACAGAAGCTATTTCTGGAATACAGTAGGTACATCCAGGGATGTTCCCGTAATCCAAGGCTTCCACGTGCATTCCAGCCAATTTTTCAACACAAAGGATTCCTTCTGCAGAGGCAACGTGTGCCAATGCCTGTCCTGGAGTAACGTCTCCAATGGCAAAGTAGCCAGGGATATTGGTCTGATAGTAATCGTTCACCAAAATTTTATCTCTGTCCGTAGCGATTCCAACATCTTCCAATCCAATGTTTTCGATATTGGTTTTGATTCCCACGGCGGATAGCACGATATCGGCTTCCAAAACCTCTTCGCCTTTTTGAGTCTTAACGGTGGCTTTTACACCATCACCGGAGGTGTCAACTTTAGTGACTTCTGCAGAAGTCTTGATCTTTACCCCAGCTTTTTTGAAGCTGCGCTCCAATTGTTTGGAGATATCTTCGTCCTCAACGGGAACAATGTTCGGCATGTATTCCACAACGGTCACTTCTGTACCCATAGAGTGGTAGAAATAGGCGAACTCCATTCCAATGGCGCCACTTCCGACCACAATCATTTTCTTGGGTTGCTTTTCCAAGGACATGGCCTCGCGGTAACCGATTACCTTTTTTCCATCTTGTGGAAGGCTTGGCAACTCGCGGCTACGCGCTCCTGTCGCAATGATGATATGGTCTGCGGAATATTCAGAAGTTTCTCCGTTTTCCGCTTTTACTTCAACTTTTTTGCCTGGTTTTACCTTTCCAAATCCATTGATGACCTCGATTTTGTTCTTTTTCATCAAAAACTGGACACCTTTGCTCATTCCCTCGGCAACACCACGGCTTCTTTTAACAACGGCACCAAAATCGTGCTCGACATCCTTGGCGCTCAAACCGTAATCTTCGGCATGCTTTAAATATTCGAAAACCTGAGCAGATTTAAGAAGGGCCTTGGTCGGGATACAACCCCAGTTAAGACATACACCTCCCAAACTTTCTTTTTCTATAATGGCTGTTTTGAAACCTAATTGTGATGCCCTTATGGCGGTAACATATCCACCTGGACCACTTCCCAAAACAATTATATCGAACTTGCTCATTAGATTTTGATTTTAGTTGTTAGATTGAAAATATGCCATCGATTGGCAGGTGCAAAAGTACGGAAATCAATCCCCATTTCCCAAGGTGAAAAAAATCAAATGTCGGTTTGTTTGTGAAATCAGGCTTTGCCTGTACCAAACATCTTTTTGTTGAAGGCTTTAGACTCGCCTTTTGGGATGGATAATGACGTCCAATCCAAGCCTTTGATCATTCTTCCGATGAAGACAATTTGTCCTACATGGCTGGCGTAATGTGCCAGTTGACGGTTGATGGCCTCAACAATGCTATGCTCTTCATTCCTTATCTTGATCTTGTTTTCAAAATTAGAGCTGTTGATGCTGTCCAGGGCATCAAAAAGGCATTGCCATCCTTTTTCCCATGCAACGAGCATTTCCGCTTTTTCGGAATAGGGATTTTCGAACTCCAAATCCCGTTCCCGCCAGATTTTTTCACCATCTTCCGTTAAAAAATTGGTCCAACGGCTCAGCATATTCCCTACCATATGCTTTACAATAATGGCTATGGAATTATCGGAACCCGAGTATTTCCAATGAATGTCGGTATCAAGAATTTGAGCAAAGGTTTGGTCTCCCATGCTTTTGTAACGCTGGAACTCGAATCGAACGTTGCTCAAATAATTTTCTTGGAAATCCATTTATTCATTTGGGTCAAAATCAATGCTCACGGAGTTGATGCAGTAGCGTTTGCCGGTAGTTTCTTTGGGTCCATCGTTAAAAACATGGCCTAAATGGCTGCCACAATTGGCGCAAACCGTTTCTGTGCGGATCATGCCATGACTAGTATCGCGAATATATTCAATGGCGCCTTCGACCGCTTGGTCGAACGATGGCCAGCCACAACCACTTTCAAACTTGTGCTCGCTCTCGAACAATTTGGCGTTACAAGCTTTACAATGGTAATCGCCATTTTCAAAATGAAGATCAAACTTGCCAGTGTACGGACGTTCGGTTCCTTTTTGGCGTAGCACATAATATTCTTCTGCGGAAAGTTGTTGTTTCCACTCTTCGTTGGTCTTATCTACGCTATATTTTTTTTCCATTTTTTTTAGGGCAATTTATTGCTTTTCGGGAACAAAATCCAAGGCCACACCGTTAATGCAGTGTCTTTTTCCCGTAGTATTGCTGGGTCCGTCGTTAAAAACATGTCCTAAATGTCCTCCACAAACTGCGCAATGTTCCTCTGTGCGAGCCACTCCGATTTTATAATCGGTATCAAAAGCGACGTTTCCTTCGATTTCCCTATCAAAACTGGGCCATCCGGTTCCTGAATCAAATTTATGTTCACTTTTGAACAATGGGGTACCGCAGCCCGCACAAACGTAGGTGCCTTTTTCCTTGATGTCCAACAAATCACTTGAAAAGGCATTTTCTGTGGCTTCTTTTCGCAATACGTAATATTCCATTTCGGTAAGTTCCGCACGCCATTCGGCATCGGTTTTGTTGACCTTGAAAGCAGCTTCTTTACTATTTTCTTTTTTTTCTTCCTGTGATGTTCCCTTGCATCCGGCAAAGACGACAAGAGCTATCAATAGCAATCTTTTTCCCATGAATCTTTTTTTTAGTATTTGGACGTGATTTGATTCGATTCCTTTCAAAATAAACCAAAAAAAAGTCCCATTGTTGACCAATGAGACTTAAGATACTATTTTTTGTTGGGACTAGTTCAAATCCAATTTCATGACTTCTCCTTCATCTATTTGGAGTTTGGACATTACGCTATTGAGGTTCGCGGCATCAAAATCCGGAGATTCTGCAAACTCGCTGGGTACAAAAACTATTCGGAACAATTGATTGTCCGTAAAGTCAGTGCTAATGGTAGATAGGTCAAAATTTCCGTCGATAAAGAGTTCAACGTCCACAAATGTGTGAGCGAAAACGTATTGCATGGTACCTTCCGGCAAGAAATAATTTTGAGGCAGTTGTGTCCATGCATCGGCGGTGGAACCATCACTAAGGTCGATTAAACCGTCATGTCTGTAAACCAAAACGGCGTCCGATTCAAAAACTTCAAAGTCGGTGACATCGGAAAAAGTAATCAAGGCGGAAAAAAGATTGTCTTCGGCAAAATAATCGAAGTTTACGCCTTCTACCTCGACCACCTGTCCTTGGATACCGTCGGCGCCTGGCGCACCCGGAGCTCCATCAAGTCCATCGAAACCCGGAGGACCTTGGGGGCCTTCGCAAGCTGCAAAGACAAAAACGATTACTGCGCCTAAAATTGTACTAAATTTATTCATGATTTTGGATTTTGAATTTGTGTTCATTTAACTCTTGTTGTAAGGAAATCAAAAAGCGTTCCATTTTTAAAAAAATGTTGTTTCTAATATCAAACCTGTTGTCATAATCGTATTCTTACTTAAAGATGCTTATTATTGTATAGTACTAAACCCGCATATATGTCCAAGGTAGTTCCACACAGTTTTTTTACAGAGTTTGACATCAATCTTTTTAAGGGCGGCAAACATTTTCGGCTCTACAACAAGTTAGGTTCTCACCTAACAGAGGTCGATGGTGTCAAAGGTACGTACTTTGCCGTATGGGCGCCTTCAGCAAAATCGGTCAGTGTTGTGGGTGATTTTAATTATTGGAATGCAAACGAACATCAATTAAATGTGCGCTGGGACAGTAGTGGTATCTGGGAGGGATTTATTCCCGGAGTGGACAAGGGTACCAAGTACAAATACAAAATACACTCCAACAACAATGATATTTGGACGGAAAAAGCCGACCCGTTTGCTCGCTTTTGTGAACAACCACCAAATACAGCCTCCGTGGTATGGGAAGATAACCACAAATGGAAGGATAAGGATTGGATGGAGACCCGGGAAGAAAAGAATGCATTGGACAAGCCATATTCTGTTTATGAGGTGCATTTGGCATCTTGGAAGAAGAAAAATGGTTGGGAATCGCTCAGTTATTTGGAGATGGCGCAGCAGTTGGCGGATTATGTGGAGGAAATGGGTTTTACCCATGTGGAGTTTATGCCGGTCATGGAATATCCGTACGATCCTTCGTGGGGATATCAAATCACAGGATATTTTGCCCCGACCTCAAGGTTCGGGAAGCCTTCGGACTTCAAAGTTCTGGTTGATGCCCTTCATCAAAAGGGTATAGGTGTGATTTTGGATTGGGTGCCTTCCCATTTTCCGGAAGATGCACATGGTCTTGGTTTTTTTGATGGTTCGCATCTCTATGAACATCCGGATAGGAGGCGAGGGTACCATCCTGATTGGAAGAGCCTTATTTTTAACTATGGAAGAAACGAAGTTCGCGCGTTCTTGATAAGCAATGCTGTTTTTTGGCTAGATCAATACCATGTGGATGGTTTACGCGTCGATGCAGTTGCCTCCATGCTCTATTTGGACTATTCAAGGGAAGATAGCGAGTGGGAACCCAATATGTACGGAAACAATGAAAACTTGGAAGCCATGTCCTTTTTAAGGGAAATGAACCAAGAAGTATATGCCAGTTTTAAAGGTGTACAGACCATTGCAGAGGAATCCACGGCCTTTACCGGAGTTACCAAGCCAGTACATTACGGAGGGCTCGGTTTTGGGATGAAGTGGATGATGGGATGGATGCACGACACCCTTGAGTTCTTTAAAAAAGACCCGATACACCGTTCGTACGACCTGAACATGATCAGTTTTGGTCTTACTTATGCCTTTACCGAGAACTTTATGCTGCCATTTTCTCATGATGAGGTGGTATATGGCAAGCAATCCTTGCTCTATAGAATGCCGGGTGACGAGTGGCAACGTTTTGCCAACTTAAGGATGCTTTTCGGTTACATGTTCACACACCCAGGTGGCAATCTATTGTTTATGGGAGGGGAGTTCGGACAATCATCCGAATGGAACTTTCAAGAGAGCCTGCAATGGCATTTAACCCAATATGATTTTCATTCCGGCATACAAGAAGTGGTTAAGGATTTGAACAAGCTGTACAAAAACAGTCCAGCACTGTATCAAAAGCAGTTTAAACCAGATGGGTTTCAATGGATAGAGTACAATGATCAAGAGAACACGGTGATATCGTTTATGAGAAAGGGGAACGACCCCAAGGATGATTTGATCGTTGTTTGCAATTTTACCCCGGTTCCCCGCGAGAATTACCGATTGGGGGTGCCGAAGACTTCCACAATGAAACTGGTATTTAACAGTGATGATAAAAAGTACTCTGGTAGTGGCATGGGCAAGAAAACAGTGAAGCCCTCTAAAACACCATGGAACGGATACGAGCAGTCCGTTTTATTGAACCTGCCACCTTTGGGAGTGGTTGTTTACAAGTAAAAAAGCAACTAAAACGATATAGTTAATTGCTTTTCAAAACATATTTTTAATTATTCAGGCTTTTGTATTTCTTTTGTGAGCCTCAACTGATTACAGATGATAACCAACACGGAAATTGCAACTAGAGGGAATCAGTTCCCCAATCATATCGTAGACTTTAAACAAGAAAACGATAAAATATATTTTACTACCCAAAACGGTGTAATTCTTCAAGTTACTATTCTAAGGGATAGTGTGGTCCGATTCAGGTATGCTACCGAGTATGTTTTTGAACCCGACTTTTCTTATGCCATTAGTGAAGATGTCAACCTTGGGTACAATGAGTTGACTATCAAGGACGAGATACCGGAATATGTCATAACCACTTCCAAAATCAAGATTTACATCAATAAGGCGAACCTAAAAGTACAGATTGCTGATTTGGACAACGTGATTCTGGCCGAGGATGAGCTTGGCTTCCACTGGGAAGAGAACTTTGATTACGGTGGAAATGTGGTAAAAATGAGCAAGGTCTGTCATTCGGGCGAAAGTTATTATGGTATGGGCGATAAAGCATCACATACCAACCTAAAAGGAAAACGTATCAATAACTGGGTCACAGATTCCTATGCCTACGGCAAGGATCAAGAGCCGTTGTACAAGTCCATACCTTTCTATGTGGGACTTAAGGAAAGCAAGGCCTATGGTGTGTTTTTCGATAATTCCTTCAGTACTTATTTTGATTTTGCCGCAGAAAAACGGAACGTAACCAGTTTTTGGGCCGATGGAGGTGAAATGAACTACTATTTTTTCTACGGTCCTCAGATGAAAGAAGTCGTGGAGTCCTACACCGACCTAACCGGTGTGCCAGAACTCCCACCTTTATGGGCGCTAGGATTCCATCAATCCAAATGGAGCTATTTCCCAGAACAAAAGGTGAGGGATATTGCCTCTAAGTTCAGGGAATTGAACATTCCTTGTGATGCCATTTATCTGGATATCGATTATATGGAAGGGTTCCGTTGTTTTACTTGGAATAACCAGTACTTCCCAAATCCCAAAAAGATGATCGAGGAAATGGAGGAAGATGGCTTCAAGGTGATTACTATGATAGATCCCGGTATTAAAATTGACCGTGATTATTGGGTCTACCAACAAGCCATGGATAATGGTTTTTTCTGCCGTAGGGCCGATGGACCACATTTTAAAGGAAAAGTATGGCCAGGAGAATGTAAGTTTCCTGACTTTACGAATCCCGAAGTACGGGAATGGTGGGCTGGACTCTACAAGGAAATGATAGCCGAAATGGGGGTTAGTGGTGTTTGGAACGATATGAACGAACCCGCCGTGATGGAAGTTCCTACCAAAACTGCCAATCTGGATGTGCGTCACGATTATGATGGCCACCCCTGCAGCCACCGTAAGGCACATAATGTTTATGGAATGCAGATGGTCCGTGCCACCTACGAGGGCGTTAAAAAATTTATGTTCCCCAACAGGCCTTTTGTGTTGACAAGGGCAGCCTATTCCGGTACGCAACGCTATTGCGCTACTTGGACCGGTGATAATGTGGCCACTTGGGAACACTTGTGGATCGCGAACGTGCAAATGCAGCGTATGTGCATGAGTGGATACTCTTTTGTTGGCTCCGATATTGGTGGATTTGCCGAACAACCCAATGGCGAACTTTTTGCCCGTTGGATGCAGTTGGCCGTTTTTCATCCATTCTGTAGGGTACACTCCAGTGGAGATCACGGCGATCAGGAACCGTGGTCCTTCGGTGATGAAATTACCGATATCGTGAGGGAGTTTATTGAGTTGAGGTACCAATTGTTGCCTTATCTGTACACCATGTTCTACAACTACATCAAAGAAGGGTTCCCGATGCTTCAATCTTTGGTGTTTTACGATCAAGAGGACCATCAAACACATTTCCGTACGGACGAATTCATCTTTGGTAAGCAAATGTTGGTTTGCCCTGTTCAAGAACCGAATTCCCAAGGACGAAGAATGTATTTTCCGAAGGGAAACTGGTATAATTACTGGACCGATGAATTGACAGAAGGCGGTGTGGAACGCTGGGTTTCTGCTGAGATTCATCGAATTCCTCTATTTGTGAAAGAGGGAGCTATGATTCCAAAATACCCTGTTCAGCAGTACATCGGAGAAAAGGAAATTGAAAAATTGAACATCGATGTGTATTACAAAGCGGGTACGGAAAGATCCCAAGTATACGAAGACCAGCAAGATGGATATGATTATAAAAAAGGTAGGTATAGTCTAAGACGCTTCAAGTTGACGGGAAAGGAGAACGAATTGATTATTCAGCAATTCAAAGATGGGAACTTTATCACCTCCTATGATAATTTTAAAATGTCGTTCCACGGATTGCCCTTTACCATAGATACGGTTGAAGTCGACAACGAGGAAGTGGATTTGGACTCAATCAAATTAAATGGTAACAATTCCATAGAGGTTGGCAAGGATTTCACGGAACTCCATATTTTTGGAAAATAAAATTTCGTAAATTCAATTGCACAAAACACGTATTACCATATGAAAAAGATAATATTAACTGGATTGGTTCTTTTAGCTGTTGCTGCTTGCAAGACCAATCCTTTTACAGGAAAAAGCACATTGAACTTTTATCCGAACAGTCAAGTTTTCCCTACTGCGTTTGCTCAGTACGACCAATTTTTAGAATCCAATAAAGTGGTCAAGGGCACATCGGATGCACAAATGATCACCAAGGTAGGACAGCGTATAGCCTCCGCCGCTGAGCGTTGGCTGAATGCCAATGGATATCCAGGTTATCTGAAAGATTACAAATGGGAATATAATCTGGTACAGGACGAAACTGTAAATGCTTGGTGCATGCCTGGTGGAAAGATTGTTTTCTACACAGGAATATTGCCGATTACCCAAAATGAAACCGGTGTTGCCGTGGTCATGGGCCACGAAGTGGCACACGCTTTGGCCGATCACGGTGCTCAGCGTATGAGCGCAAGTACCATACAGCAACTCGGAGCTGTTGCCGGAAATGTAGCTATCCAGGACGAGAAGACACTCGGGTTGTTCAATCAAGCATACGGGGTTGGTTCCCAAATAGGGGTAATGCTTCCCTTTAGCCGTGGCCACGAAACCGAAGCGGATAGAATCGGGCTTCAAATTATGGCGATTGCGGGCTATGACCCTAGTGAGGCGGCAGAACTTTGGAAGCGAATGAAAGCTAACTCGGGAGGACAGGCGCCACCGGAGTTTTTGAGCACACACCCGTCCAACGATACAAGAATTAACAATTTGACTGCTTGGGCCCCGGCCGCAAAACAAGAGGCGCGAAAATTTGGGGTAACCTCCTTCGAATAGATTTATAAACAAGGAACTGTAAATGTCACTTCGAAACAGACGAAAGATCCAACCGACATCAAAAAGGGTTTTTCACAGGGATTCGAAGTGACATTTTTTTTGCAATAAAGTTATGGTACAGACATTGGCATTAAAGGGAAGTAAAAAACTGTTGAATGCGTGGGCATTTTATGATTGGGCCAATTCGGTTTACAGCTTGGTGATATCCTCGGCCATTTTTCCACTTTTTTATGGACTGTTGTTCAGAACCGCCGGTATTGAGCAAGTCACAATTTTTGGTGGCGAAATAGCAAGGGCCCCTTTGATCAGTTATGTGACATCCTTGGCCTTCGTGTTTATTGCCATAGTAACCCCCTTGATATCTGGCGTAGCCGATTATTTAGGGAACAAAAAGATTTTTCTAAAGTTCTTCTGTTATTTGGGGGCGGCCTCATGTATCGGCCTGTATTGGTTCTCTTTGGAGCATATTTATTTTGGATTGATCTGTTATTTCTTCGGACTTGTAGGTTTTTGGGTGAGCTTTGCCATCAACAATTCGTATTTGCCCGATATCGCTTTTCCGGAGCAACAGGATAGTATAAGTGCCAAGGGGTTTTCTTTGGGATATGTAGGAAGCGTCATTTTATTGGTTTTTAATCTATTTATGGTGATGGAGCCCGATTTCTTTGGCATAACGGACAGTGGTGGAGAAGTTGCCGAAATCAAGGCCATGAAGTATTCCTTTATCTCAGTAGGAATCTGGTGGATTCTTTTTAGCCAGTATACCTTTGCACATCTGCCCAAGGGATATAAAAGGGAAGGGGAGCGGAAGCATGTCATTTTAAATGGTTTTAAGGAATTAAGACAGGTATGGCACCAGCTTGGCGAGAACAGAAAATTGAAGCGATATCTAGGGGCATTTTTCACTTACAGTATGGCCGTACAGACCATTATGCTTATTGCAACCTATTTTGGCGAAGAGGAAATTGTTTGGGGGTCGGACGATGAGCGTACCATGGGATTGATAGTAAGTATTCTCTTGATACAAATTGTTGCCATTTTAGGGGCAACTGTTACCGCAAGGGCATCCAAAGCTTATGGAAATATACAGACACTTATCGTTATCAATGTAATTTGGGGATTGCTATGTGTGTACGCCTATTTTTTACAGACCCCAATGGATTTTTACATTGCAGCCGGTTTGGTAGGAATTGTTATGGGAGGCATTCAGGCACTTTCTCGAAGCACATATTCCAAGTTTTTGCCCGAGACTACAGATACCACTTCGTTTTTCAGTTTTTATGATGTCGCCGAAAAAATAGGCATCATCATAGGTACGCTTATGTACGGCATAGTGGCCCAACTTACGGGTAGCATGCGTAACAGTACCATCTTTTTGGGAATCTTCTTCTTGATAGGCATTTTTCTTCTCCTCAGGGTGAACAAGGTCAAAACACCGAATTAAAGGCATAAAAAAGCCCCGAGGGTTTCAGGGCTTTTTCAGTTTTTGATTGATGATAAACTCGAGTTTATACCTTGGTGATATCTCCAGAACCTGAAGATTTTGAATTTACTTTCTTGGGATTTCCTCTGTATTGAATGTCACCGGAGCCTGAAACCCTAGCTTCAAGCGATTGGTTCGCGGTAACCTTAATATCGGCCGACCCGGAGACCGTAGCTTTTACAAAATCAGCTTCCAAATCGAAAGCCTTGATATCGCCCGAACCTGAAACCGAAACCGTGAAATCCGTTGCCCTTCCGGATAGGTTGATATCTCCCGAGCCCGAAAGAGCGGCATCCATTTCTTCCGCCTCCACAGTAAGGGTAACATCACCAGAACCGGACATTGCGGTGCTGAACTGTCTTGCTTTAATAGTGGTTTTTCCAACCAAATCCCCGGAACCCGATAGGCTCACGGCATCAATGGACTCTATGGGCACAGTAACATAAATGCCACTTTTCCAGTTAGATGGTCTAAGGTTCATGCCTTTCTCTACCTTAATGGTCAATTTGCCATTTTTTACCTCGGTAACAATATGTTCCAATAAATTGGACTCTCCTTTTAACGTTAGTTCTCCCTCGCTACCGGATACCAGCTCTACATCGAACCAACCGGCCATGGCCACCTCGTCATAGTCACCAACGGAACGTTCAATGGTAACTACATCACCGTTCCCTTGTATTTTTCTTCCCCATTGCGCGCAAGAAACTGTAATCATTCCCATTGCAAGCGTAAGCGTGATAAATTTTTTCATGATCTTGTGTTTAATTTAAAGTTTTTGAATTGATGTTAATTTCTGTAAAATGATATTCCTCCGTAGTCACTGGTAATGCTCACCTTATTTCCAGAGTTTGGACTTCCGTAGTAACCACTATAATATTTTTCGGTGGATTTCTCTTTACTGATATTGATTTCGAAATCATCTTTACCGCTTACTCCAGCATATTCGGTGGTAATTTCGAAGTCGAAATTATAGCCCGAATCGTAACCTATTTTGATGCCCGTGTAATCGGTACGTATTTGTACATTTCCGGCATCAGGGGCCAATCTATCTATTTTGATGGAGCCGTAATCGCTGGTGATGGACACATTGCCGTGTACGTTCCCCAGTTTAACTCCGATATAATCTCCGTTGCCATCCACATTTTTCACGTTTCTTACATCAATAGAGCCATAGTCACTGGAATATTGGAGGTTATCCATTTCTTCCACAACACCGTTGGTATAATCGGCCTTAATAGTAAGGTTTCCTGCTTTATCGATGGTGAAACCGGAATAGTCAGCAATGATTTCAGCACTGTTTATGTACCCAAAAGTAGAACGTGAGGTGTAATCGAACCGTAGCTCATTATTGCGGCCGTGTAGCTCACCAATGTCCATTTTACCATAGTCACAACTAATTTTGGCATGACCATCAATCCTATCCAACATGATATTGCCATAGTCGTTACTAAGGTTGACGCTGTTTTTTACAGGAAGCTTTATGGTGTAGTTGACTTGTACACTCACACTTTTTCTTTTGCCCCAACTCCAATTCCAACCACTGTTCCTGTTACCAAAATCCGTGATGGCGGATACCATGCTGGCGCTATTGTCAAAATCTACATTGATTTCCTCCAAGCGTTCCCGTACGCGGTCTTCATCATTCCCATTGGTTTTAATGTGTACCTCGATCATCACTTTGTTTTGGTTCCAAGAGGTGATGTTCAGGTTTCCATAGCTATTGCTGACCTTCAAAAGGGCATCCGAATTAACGTTAAACTCCTTTTTTATAGTTTTTTCCTTGGTGTATTTGCCATTCAATTTATCGTTGTCCACGTGGGCACTAACAAATAGGGGAATAAAAGCCAAGGCGAAAAAGATGTGTTTAAATTGTAAAGCTCTCATCATTTTGTGTTTTTAAATTCTTAATATTTTCTATTTGGCTCAAAACTTCTTTTAAAAGGTCGATGCGTGTTTGGAAATTGGTGATCATTGCGCTCAAGATGATCTTGCTGTCACCGCCATCGACCAAATCTTGCTCTAGGGTTTGGTAGTCTTTGTCCAGCTTGGCCAATTGTGCCAAGGTGTCATCCACCAATTGAGCTGTTTCCGGTGTTTTCTCCTCCTTCATTTCCTCTACCTGTTCCTCTATCAAATTCGCAAAATAGAACTCGGTTTGGGATACCTCCGGTGCTATTTCCACTACCTGTTGTTTAATGCTTGGCTGAGGCCCAAAGGCTTGGTAACCAATTAGTGCGACCAAGGCAATGGAAGCTGCAATGGACAACGGTTTCCACCACGATGTTTTCTTTTTATGTAGGGCAATGGTGCCTTGGCCCTGGTTCAATTTTTCCAAAAACCGCTCTTGGTGCCCGCCTTGGGGCTCCTCTACATCAAACTCGCCGTGGAGTCTCTCGAACAGATGATCTAAATTATCCTTCTTCATAACTAAACATTTACGGTCAACTTTTTTCTAAGGCTATCTTTGGCCCTCGAAATCATGGTTCTACAATTAGCGTAGCTTATATTCATTATTTCGCTTATTTCTTCGTAATCGTACCCTTCAATTAAATGTAAGGTCAAAGAAACTCTGTAATTGTCTTTCAAACTTTTCATGGTTTCCATCACTTTTTGAGCCTTCAGTTCTGTGTAACCATTTTGATCCGAAGCAACTCCATCATTATCTTCGACCTTGTACATTACATCATCCAAATCGTCAGCACGTTTTTTCTGCTGCTTTTTGTAATGATAGATGCTGTTATTGATCACGATCCGCTTTAACCAAGCTCCAAAGGCGACGTCTCCTTTAAAGGTGTGCAGTTTGGTGAATGCACTCAGGAACGATTCCTGCATTACATCCTCGGCCTCCGCAGTATGCTTTACAATCCTAAAAGCGGTGTTGTACATCGCCTTGTAGTACCGATTGTAAATTTCTAGCTGCGCGCTTTGTTTGCCCTGCATGCACAACTGGAGCAGTGTGTCAATATGTTCATTTTGTTGGCTCAAAAAATGATTGGTTTGTCTTATAGATGAGCCAATTTACCATTTGTTACACTTTTTTCTTAAAATTTGATTTTTAATGGCACAGGAATTGCCAACTATAGGGTGATAATGAGCTTAGGAGTCGCTATAAACATTGATTTTAAGGGATTTGACCTAGCTTAAATGACGAATAAAAATGTGGGTCGATTGTCTTTTATGACAAAATGACCGAAAAGTTGATATGGGAGAGATGAAAATAACCAAATTTGACAATATAGATCTACAGGGGCTCGATGAGGATGCGGAATTGATACCGTTGTTGACCCCGGAAGACGAAGAGCAGATGAACAAGGAGCGCTTGCCGGAAACCTTACCGGTATTGCCTCTTAGGAATACAGTGTTATTTCCGGGCGTAGTGATTCCGATTACGGCCGGCAGGGATAAGTCCATCAATTTGATCAAGGACGCCAATAACGGTTCCAAGACTATAGGCGTTGTGTCCCAAAAGGATGAATCTGTGGAGAACCCGGGACCGGAGGACATCAATACCGTCGGGACAGTAGCCCGTATTTTACGGGTGCTTCAAATGCCGGATGGTAACACTACGGTCATCATTCAAGGTAAAAAGAGGTTCAAAATCGATGCGGTACTTACCGAAAAGCCGTATTTAACGGCCCAAGTGAGCGAAGCAGCAGAGGAGCGTCCCGATGAAAAAGGAAGTGAATTTGAGGCTATCATCGATTCAATAAAGGAATTGGCGTTCAAAATTATCAAGGACAACCCAAATATTCCCAGTGAGGCCACTTTTGCCATCAAGAATATTCAGAGCAATTCGTTCTTGATCAATTTTGTTTCTTCCAACCTTAATCTGGATGTGAAGGACAAGCAGCAGCTTTTGGAAATTGCCAATCTACAGGAAAGGGCATTGGCCACATTGAAATATATGAACATGGAGCTTCAAAAATTGGAGCTTCGCAACGATATACAGAGCAAGGTCCGTAGTGATATGGACCAACAACAGCGCGAATATTTCCTTCACCAACAAATGAAGACCATCCAAGAGGAGCTTGGTGGATTGTCGTATGAGGAAGAGGTGGATGAAATGGCGGAAAAGGCCAAGAAGAAAAAGTGGAGCAAAAAAGTGCAAGAACATTTTGAGAAGGAACTCTCCAAAATGCAGCGCATGAACCCACAGGTGGCCGAGTATTCCATTCAGCGGAACTATTTGGACCTTTTGTTGGATTTACCATGGAACGAGTTCTCCAAGGACAAGTTCGACCTGAAAAGGGCCCAAAAGATTTTGGACAGAGACCATTACGGATTGGAAGATGTAAAACGCCGGATTATCGAATATTTAGCGGTGTTGAAGCTGCGTAACGATATGAAGTCGCCAATACTTTGCCTGTACGGACCTCCAGGGGTGGGTAAAACCTCTTTGGGAAAATCTGTAGCAGAGGCATTGGGCCGCGAGTACGTGCGTATGTCGTTGGGCGGTCTTCGTGATGAGGCTGAAATCCGTGGTCACAGAAAAACCTATATTGGCGCCATGCCCGGTAGGATTATCCAAAGCTTGAAGAAAGCGGGAACATCCAACCCTGTATTTATTCTGGACGAAATCGATAAGTTGGCAAGCAGTCATCAAGGCGACCCGTCTTCTGCCATGTTGGAGGTTTTGGACCCCGAGCAGAACAGCGAGTTCCACGATAATTTCTTGGAAATGGGCTACGACCTGTCAAAAGTCATGTTCATTGCCACGGCGAACAACCTTTCTACTATACAGCCTGCGTTGCGCGACCGTATGGAAATCATAAACGTAACAGGCTACACCATCGAGGAGAAGGTGGAGATTGCCAAACGTCACTTGTTGCCCAAACAGTTGGAGGAGCACGGATTGGCTAAAAAGGATTTGAAAATCGGCAAGCGCCAATTGGAGAAAATCGTTGAGGGCTATACCCGTGAATCCGGAGTGCGTAGCTTGGAAAAACAGATTGCCAAAGTGGTGCGTTATGCAGCCAAATCCATTGCGATGGAGGAGGAGTACAATGTAACCTTGTCCAACGAGGATGTCGAAAAAATCCTTGGACCTGCCCGTTTGGAGCGCGACAAATACGAAAACAACGATGTTGCCGGGGTGGTAACGGGATTGGCCTGGACCAGTGTTGGCGGTGATATCCTGTTCATAGAATCCATTCTTTCCAAAGGAAAGGGAGCCATGAACATTACGGGTAACTTGGGTAAAGTGATGAAGGAATCCGCCACGATTGCCATGGAATACATCAAATCCAATGCTGATGCGTATGGTATCGATTCGGGTGTTTTTGATAAGTACAATGTACATATCCACGTGCCCGAAGGAGCCACTCCTAAGGATGGTCCCAGTGCAGGTATTACCATGTTAACGTCCTTAATTTCATTGTTCACCCAACGTAAGGTGAAGAAGAGTTTGGCCATGACCGGCGAGATTACCCTTCGCGGCAAGGTATTGCCAGTTGGAGGAATCAAAGAAAAAATCTTGGCGGCCAAAAGGGCAAAAATCAAGGAAATCATTTTGTGCGCCGATAATAAAAAGGATATCGAGGAAATCAAGGAGGATTATCTAAAAGGCCTGACGTTCCATTACGTAACCGATATGAGCGAGGTGATTGATTTGGCCATTACCAAACAAAAAGTGAAGAACGCCAAGGAACTTTAGATGATACTTGTCATGTAATCATCATGATATTTCTGCCTATTTTTGGCGTATGGGAAAAATTACGATAGCAATTGATGGATATTCCTCAACGGGAAAAAGTACCATCGCCAAACGATTGGCCGCTGCCTTGGGCTATATTTATGTGGATACAGGTGCCATGTACCGTGCCGTTACTCTTTTTGCATTGAACCATGGGTTCGTGAACGAGAAAGGTGAACTCGATTCCGCTGCTTTGATAGATAAACTTCCTGAGGTCAATCTTAAATTTGTTCCCAACACGGAAACCGGTCGTTCCGATATGTTTTTAAACGATGAAAATGTGGAACAGGAAATCCGTTCCATGCGAGTGTCCGGTTTTGTGAGCCCAGTAGCTGCCATTAAGGAAGTTCGGGAAAAATTGGTGAAGATTCAACAGGAGATGGGCAAGGACAAGGGTATTGTGATGGATGGCCGTGATATTGGTACCGTGGTCTTCCCCGATGCCGAATTAAAATTGTTTATGACGGCTTCCCCCGAAACTCGTGCCGCCCGACGCTACAAAGAACTATTGGAAAAAGGGGAGGAGGTTACCTATGCCGAAGTATTGAAAAATGTTGAGGAACGAGACCGAATCGACTCCACCCGGACCATTTCACCGCTCACCAAGGCCAAGGATGCCATTGAGTTTGATAACAGCGATATGGGACTGGAAGAACAGTTTGAGCGTATCCATGAGTTTGCCAAACGGGTGATTGCGAAGGATGCTTGAGAATTGGGTGGAATTTTAGAGTTGTACATATCGTTTTGAATAAACGCATAGCTACTCCGTCTGTGGTATTGCGAATAAACGAAAGGTACATCTACTGACTGTACAGCCCCGGCCAGAGCGGGATTGAAGCCGACTTGCGCTTATGTGTTGTATTGCTTAGTATTTAATTCAATTTTAAGTTGATTGGAATCGTGTACCTGAGATTTATATACTCTCCATTTAACTTCGCTGGAATCCAACGATCCAACGTCTTAACAACTCGAATAGCTTCATCGTTAAAAATTTCACTTGGAGATTTCACTATCTCTACATTTTCAATCCACCCTTTCGTGGTAATTGAAAATTCAACATATATTTTTCCTTCAATTCCTTTTTCCCTCGCCTCGTCGGGATATGCAAAGTTTTGACCAATGTGATTTAAAATTCCATTCACTCCGTCCGGATACATGGGAGACTTATCAAATTTCTCCCAAAAATAATCTGGGTTACGTTCAATTTCACTTTGTGAAATCACTTCTTTATAGTTTTGATTGTTGATAAATGATTGGGAAGGCCATTTTGAATTAAGAATTCCGCACGAACTGATAAGGATTATAGAAATTAAAAGTAAAATCTTTCTCATTGATTTCTTCGGTTTATAGTAAGTGCAACGACCTGTAAGTCAAGCTAATATTTTCTGGTTAACATTCCATCTTCAATTGACGAATCAACCTTCTGGGTTTATGGATGCCTGTTTTGAATTGATATGGAAACCCCTTCAAACAAAAAAAACGCCCAAAGGCGTTCTTTAATGTCAGGAGAAATAAAAATAGGATTGACCCATACGGTCGGGAAAGTGGTTGATAGCATTTCCAAAAGATTATGGGTTGGTTTAGAGGACAGCTTCCAATTGCTGTAGCGCAGCGGTAAAACCTTCTTTGAAACCCATTTCAATCATTTGTTCCAAACGTTCCAAGGAATCGTTCACGATAACAATATTTACGGTTGTTTTACCATTCTGTTCGCTAAAGCTCAAATCCCAATCTGAGCCTGGCAGGTCAGGATTTGCGTCTTTATCTGCAAAAGCGTTCAGATAGGTAAAATTGGATTTAGGTGTTATGGATTTGTACTTTTGAATGGCCCAATGTTCTTGACCTTCGGGTCCCACCATGGCATAGAACCGCATACCGCCTTCGCGAAAATCCATCTGTTTAGTTTTAGACTTGAATGGTTTTGGGGCCCACCATTGGTCCAGTAGTTCTTTTTTGGTAAAAGCATCCCAGACCAAGGATAGGTCTGCTGCAAATTCTTTGTCCACAAATACTGTTTTGGTTTTCTTGTCTACCTTAAAATCAAAGAGCAAATTGTTTTTCATTTTTTATCCTTTTTTAGATTTGATAATACATTGTCAAGTTGATCGAATCGGGATTCCCATATTTGTCGATATTGTTCGATCCATGCATCTACCTCCTTCAGTTTCTCTATTTTGAGCGAATAATGTATTTCCCTTCCCTGCTGTTCTTGTTTTACCAGGTCGCATTCTGATAGTATTTTCAGATGCTTGGAAATAGATTGGCGTGAGGTATTGAAATTTTCCGCAATGGCATTGGGTGTCATGGCCTGTACCGCAATAAGTGCGATAATTGCCCTTCGTTTGGGGTCTGCAATGGCCTGAAACACATCTCTTCTCATAATCTTAAAACGAAACTGATTGGTTGCAAATATATGCAACTATTTGGTTTCACAAAATTATTTTACAACTTATTCTTTATAAAAGTGAATTTTTGGTTTGTTCTTGAGGTAATGTATTAGTGTGCGGCCCCTTACTGATGGTGTTGTCCAAAAGTCAACAAATTGTTGTCCGGATCCGAAAGTGAAAACTCTTTCTGCCCCCACGGTTTTACTTCTAATTTTCCGTTCGGGTGTATTTTGGTATTGTTTGCCAGCAAGGATTGATAAAGCTCATCGATGTTGTTTGTACGTATATAAACTTGGCCGTAGTTTTCCTTAGGATCAAGGTTACGGAACTCAAAAAAATGGATTTGCACCTGATCTTTCTCCAACATTAAATAACCATCATAATCGGCGTTTCCAAATATGTTGAAGCCTAGTTGATTGCAATAGAAATCACGTGTCGTTTTTTTATTGCGCATGGGAAGTTTTGGATTAATGTGGGTGAGCATGGACTATTGTTTTGTGATGGACAACTAAGAAAAGATCGTGCTTTTTAGCCGTTAATCCAACAAAAAGGTGTTTCCATGAAATCTTTTTCATTCACGCATCCACATTGCAGGCCAATTATATTCCTTAGAAATGGTTCGTACTATTTCGTGGATCAAAGGGAAACCATTGTCGGAGTTAGTCATAATTACCGCTCCACGACCCTTGTTGGCGAAGGATACTGCATAGCAAACAAATCCTGCATTTCCTCCTGTGTGCCTAAAACGGAAAGCGTCCCCATCTCCATCTATCCCAATTCCGATGCCACCTGCTCCGGGTACCCTGGTCATCATTGTCCTTGCTGATTCTTGACTTAATAAACTATGATCTTCTCCACGATATGATTTTCCTAGTGCTAGCATAAACAAGGCTAAATCGGTTGGATTGGTCCAAAGTCCGGCCGCTGCCTTTTCGGGGTAGATATGATAGCCGCCGTCCACAACTTTTCCATTTTCCTTGTAACCATTTGCGGTTAAACTATCCAACTTTTCTGGAAGTGGATAAGCAAAGGAACTGTTCTTCATTCCAGTTGGATCAAGAATCAAAGTGTTTAGCAGTTGGGGAAACGCTTCTCCGGTTACATCCTCCATCAACATTTGCAATACTTCCATTCCACCGCCCGAATATAATTCGGACTCCCCGGGTTTTTGGACAACACGCACCGGTTCTGAATTGGTTATGTCACTTCCTTGTACTATTTCCAATAGTGTAGGGATCGAATCTTTTTTGTTGTAGCCTTGAAACCCGGATGTGCTTAAACCAGAAGTATGGCTCATAATTCTACGGGCTGTTACTTTTTCTATTTTGGTAAATTGATTATCGGGAACTTGCCACCTTTTTAATTTTGAGTTTACATTTTCATTGAGGGAAAACTTGTTTTTTTCAATCAATTTAAATGCCGCAACACTGGCAACTGGTTTGGAAATCGAAGCTGCTTGAAAGAGCGTGCTTTCGTTTACATCTTTCCCTGTTTCCTTATTTTTTTTACCATAGCCTTTTGACCAAAGGATTCCATTGTTGTCAAAAACCGTGATACTGACCCCAGGTACATTTAAGGCTTCCATTCTTGATTCAAGGGTAGTGGCTATGGAATCATTTTTGCCATTTTCGTCTATTTTGTAAATGTTGTTTTCAATCCTTGATTGTATCGAGAGTTCTTTCCCTATTGTGGAATCGACAATTTTATTTTTCTTATTGGAATTGCACGCTAATGTCAAAAGGGAAATTACAATGAAGCCAAAATTAATTCTACGCATTATCTGAAGGTTTTAAGAGATTGATTGATTCAAAGACGGCATTTTTTCTTGAGTGTTGCAAACTCTAATGGAAACCGATAGATAAAGCGATATCCAACAATTTAAAAACGATTAGGCAGAGGTAAGGAACTTTGCTCGTTCAAAAAAGCTAGCAGCGTGTGTTCATCTAGATAGTGGGATAGTTTTAGGTGCTTATTGCATGCAAAGACTCGATCCCAATACCAGGGTAAATCCAAATCCATTTTGCTAAAATCCAAGTCGTTTCTACTTGATAGCAAATTCCAGGAAACATATTTAGGGAATTTTTGTAACAATTCAATACTTATCTCTTTGGATTGAGTCAAAACAGTCCAATCGATTGAATCTGCAAATGCTTCGAGAATGTCAAACTCTAAATCTGTCCGGCGGGAGAATGACCACCAGTCAATATCATCTTTATATTTTTTCAAAAACGCTATGGATACAGTAAAAGCTACGTTGCCTGCCAACCTGGAAATTTCGTATTTGGAGCAATAAGGAAGAAACAGACCCTTGTATTTATCCCATGGAAAGTTCATGTTTTCTACAAGGCTTCCTAGGTTATTTTTTAGTTTTTCCTGATGTTTTTCTATGAAATCGTCTGTCCAAAGGTTTTTCGAATACTCACAAATAAGTTCCCAGTCAATGGTCGCAATGTTATCCTCTTTTTCTTTCTGAAGCAGTAAAGAAAAAAAGTCCACAGACCAATTGTTACCTTTCGCAAAATAGGTCCAGTAGACCCGTTCGCCTTCCTCACCCACCAAATCAATGGTGTCGTATTCCAGATCTCGATTCCATTCTTCTTCCATTTTTAAAAAGAATGCTTCTACTGACAATTTCATTTTTTGATAAAATTCAGGGGTCCAGAGCAATTGTTCACTATTGATTGCCCCACTAAAAGTACCCTCCCAACTACCAAAATCTATGTTTGGATATGCCCATTGAACCTTATCAGGATATTTTGTTGCCAGTTCAGGTAAAAAATCAATTTTGTCTTCATTTGAAATGGAGTTCCAGTTAATGTGATCTTTAAAGGCATCAATTATTTCCATTGTCCAAGGAATATCATAGCTCATCCAGTTCCAATCCCATTTGTCTTCAAACTGTTTCATGAATTCCAAATTCCAGGGCAGGCCTCCATTCCAACTAAGTCGCTTCCAGTCTAACCTATTTTTATGTTTTTCAATAAATTCAACGGTCCAAGGAAACCCTTCCACACCACTAAAGAGATCCCAATGCATGTTTTCGATTTTTTCAATAGCTTCAGGGGCCCAGGTTTCGGCATCATCTGCCCATTTAACATATCTGAAATATTTGTACATTCCTAAATCTGTATATGGACTTAGACTTGTTTTCAAATATTGTCTGGCATTTTTATTCCATTCAGGTAAACACAGTGCTAGTAATTCGGGTTCCTGAAAGATTTGTTCCTGACCAATAAAATCATCCCAAGTCCATTTTTTGCTGTGTATAAATTTTCGTATTAATTCGGGAGACCATGGCAGTGAAGTATTAAAATTCAAGAACCGCCCCTCTTTCCATAACAATCGGTTTTGATACTTTTCAAGTAAGGTGATGTTCCAGTCTATCAAGTGGTTGTCACTGATTCCTTCCCAATCCCATATCGATTGGTATTTTTTCAATAACTCTTCTGATAACGGATAACATTGAGAGATGGCCTTTATGGCGTTCTCTTTTTTGTTTAGTAACTGATTTGTGGTTAGATGTTTCATCAATTTCAATAGAAAAGGCACTTGGATTTATAATTCATAACGGCCCGCCTGAAGCTTAGCCATTGTTTGCTTGCGTTTTTTTTAATTTTTTAGCGTCTTTAAATTTTGTTTTCCAACATTTTTCTAATTCGATGTCTTTAAATTTTATGATTGTGTAGGAACTGTCAAAGCAAATGATTTCAATCTCAGAGTCAGGGAGTAAAAACTTATCAGGTTTAGTCCATATTTCACTGTTCATGTCAGCATATGGAATTTGGTCGTGGTTCAGTTTCTCAATCTTGTTCTTTGTTCCACAGAATACTCCCCAGATGAATTGGATTTTTCGGTTTTCTAAAATGGTCAAGAGTTCCTGTCCACTAAAGTGAATTATTTCAGATTCATGGTCGAGCTTTTCTACCAAACCTTTGTCATTGTAGTCAAGCAGAGTAAATTCTTGGTTTGTTAAAATCCAATTCAGTGATTTCAATTCTTCCTTGAATGGTTCTGTGATTTTACTCAAGTCCGTGTGAAATTCAAGTTGTTTTGTATCGTCAAGGATTAGTGTCATTTTAAATGCAAGCTAACTAGCGGGTTAAATATGAAATAAGCTAGAATTTAATATGAAGAAAAGCAGATTATTAATAATAATCCAGGGGTAATTGATAGATTTAGGTTTTGGGTTGACAGAACACCTTTCCCAATTGACCTGTTAAATACCTAAAACCAAAAAGGCGCCCAAAAGGACGCCTTGTGTATTGTCAGTTCGAGCGCAGTCGAGAACCTAATTACATCTCGACTGCGCTCGATGTGACAGTTACTTACAAATTCGGAATCTTCAGCACTTGGTCTGGATGAATAACATCAGGATTCTTTAATTGATCGGTGTTCGATTCGAATATTTTATTGTATTTCATCGGGTCTCCGTAGTAATGTTTGGAAATCTTGCTCAAAGATTCACCACTTTTAACCGTGTGGTAAGCATATACGGATTCATCCTCTACCGTAATGTTTGCCTTAATATCCGATGGACTTTCTCCACCAATTTCTTTGATTTTGTCCCACAACAAGTTTTTTTCATACTGGGTCTTGGTCATTCCCTTTATTTTTAAAACGTTGCCTTCAACATTTACATCACCGTTTTTCACTTCCAATTTCTCACCTAGGTCCAATACAGGCTGGTACTTTGCTTTTACACTCATAAGGGTACTTTTTTACAGTTAATAATTAGAACTTTCAAGATAGTCAATCTGTCTTTATTTTGCCATTAAATAATTGTAATACTTTTTTTGCGGAAACCTTGCTAGTATGCTTTGTATATCAATAATTTAATTGTATTTTTGCACCCCTTTTGGCAAGGAGGCAAGAGAAAAAAGGGAATCTAGAAAATCATTTTAAAACCACTTCCGCGGTAATTGTTCAACTCTTGTAAAACGTGGAATACAAATTTTAATCAGCAAAGCATGGCTGAAGAAAAACAAAACGTTGAGGTAGAAGAAACTGCCGCAGCACCAGTAAAAGAAGAAACACAACCCCAACAAGATCCAAAGGAATTTCTTGAAAATTTTGATTGGGACAAGTACGAAGAAGGAATCGAGCGTGTTGACGACAACAAGCTTAAGGAATTTGAAACACTTGTAGAGGAAAACTTTGTGGACACTGCCGATGAGGAAGTAGTGGAAGGAGAAGTTGTTCACATGACAGACCGTGAGGCTATCATTGACATCAATGCCAAGTCCGAAGGTGTAATTTCCTTGAATGAGTTCCGATACAATCCAGACCTAAAAGTTGGAGATAAAGTTGAGGTACTTATTGATATCCGTGAAGACAAGACCGGTCAATTGGTATTGTCCCACAGAAAAGCAAGAACTATTAAAGCCTGGGAGCGTGTTAACAATGCTCACGACAAAGAAGAAATCGTTACAGGTTTCGTTAAATGTCGTACCAAAGGTGGTATGATTGTTGACGTATTCGGCATCGAGGCATTCTTGCCAGGTTCTCAAATCGATGTGAAGCCTATCCGTGATTACGATCAGTACGTAGGTAAGACCATGGAGTTCAAAGTAGTGAAGATCAACCACGAGTTCAAGAACGTAGTGGTATCGCACAAAGCTTTGATCGAAGCGGACATCGAAGAGCAGAAAAAAGAAATCATCGGCCAGTTGGAAAAAGGTCAAGTATTGGAAGGTGTTGTCAAGAACATTACATCTTACGGGGTATTTATCGACCTTGGTGGTGTGGATGGATTGGTACACATTACCGACCTTTCTTGGAGTCGAATCAACCACCCGAACGAGGTTGTGGACCTAGATCAGAAATTGAACGTTGTTATCCTTGATTTTGATGATAACAAGTCAAGAATCCAGTTAGGTCTCAAGCAATTGGAGAAACACCCATGGGATGCCCTAGGTGATGAAATCAAAGTAGGTGACAAAGTAAAAGGTAAAGTAGTTGTAATCGCTGATTACGGTGCATTTATCGAAGTTGCCGAAGGTGTTGAAGGATTGATCCACGTTTCAGAGATGTCTTGGAGCACTCACCTTAGATCTGCTCAGGATTTCGTAAACGTAGGTGACGAGGTTGAAGCAGTTGTATTGACCTTGGATAGAGAAGATCGTAAAATGTCACTGGGTATCAAGCAATTGACTCCTGACCCATGGACCGATATTACTTCTAAATATCCTGTTGGATCACGTCACAAAGGAATCGTTAGAAACTTTACCAACTTTGGTGTATTCGTAGAGTTGGAAGAAGGAATCGATGGTTTGATCTATATCTCCGATCTTTCTTGGACCAAGAAAATCAAGCACCCATCCGAATTTGTTACCGTAGGTGATACTTTGGAAGTAGAGGTATTGGAATTGGATGTGGAAGGACGCAAATTGAGCCTTGGTCACAAGCAGACCACAGAAAACCCATGGGACAAATATTCCGATGAGTTTGCTGAAGGTACAATTCACACAGCTGCAATCGCAGAGGTTGTTGATAAAGGAGCTACTATCAACTTCAACGAGGACATCGTTGGGTTTGTTCCACAACGTCACATGGAAAAAGAAGACGGCAAAAAACTTCAAAAAGGAGAGGAAGCTGAATTCAAGATCATCGAGTTCAACAAAGATTTCAAGAGAGTTGTGGCCAGCCACACTGCAATCTTTAGAGAGCAAGAGGACAGAAATGTGAAGGCTGCTGCCAAGAAAAGAGCCACGTCTAGCGACGAAGCTGCTCCAACACTTGGAGATGCCAACTCACAGTTGCAAGCATTGAAAGACAAAATGGAAGCTGATTCCAAGAAAAAGTAATCAGACTTTTCAATGATACGAAGCCCCGCTGGAAACAGTCGGGGCTTTTTTATGTCCCGAAAATTTTAAAGAATTGCTTACTTTTGTATTCAACCGAGTTGGTCGCACATAGCATATGAGTCAAAAAGTTCTGCTTACTTCAAAGGAAATCAACATCATACTGCACCGGTTGGCCTGTCAGCTTATGGAAAATCATTTGGATTTCAAGGACACCGCTTTGATTGGTATTCAACCTAGAGGTGTTTTTTTGGCAGAAAGATTGGTGAAGATTCTCAAAAAGGAATACAAGATCAAACATATTGATCTTGGTTTCTTGGACATCACATTTTTTAGGGACGATTTTGGAAGGGGGGAAATCCTCAAGGCCAATTCCACACAAATGAACTTTTTGGTGGAAGATAAAAAAGTGGTGTTTATTGATGATGTTCTTTATACAGGAAGAAGTATCAGGTCCGCCCTTACGGCCATTCAATCCTTTGGAAGACCGAGCAATATTGAACTTTTGACATTGATTGATAGACGTTTTAGTAGGCATTTGCCCATCCAGCCCACCTACAGAGGTAGACAGGTGGATGCCATTAACGAAGAAAAGGTCAAGGTAATGTGGGAAGAGAACGACGGTGAAGATAAAGTATATTTAGTAAGCAAATAAAACGTAATGAGCGAGTTAAGTGTAAATCACTTGTTGGGAATCAAGTATCTGAACAAAAAGGATATATCGCTCATTTTTGAAACGGCAGACCACTTTAAGGAGGTCATCAACCGTTCCATTAAAAAAGTGCCCACCCTTCGGGATATTACCATAGCCAATATCTTTTTTGAGAACAGCACCCGTACCAAGCTCTCTTTTGAACTCGCGGAAAAACGGCTTTCTGCCGATGTGGTGAACTTTTCGGCAGGGCAATCCTCAGTAAAAAAAGGGGAGACCCTTATCGATACCGTAAACAATATCCTGTCCATGAAAGTGGACATGGTGGTGATGCGCCACCCCAATCCAGGTGCGGGGATTTTTTTGTCACAGCACGTAAAGGCATCTATTGTAAATGCAGGAGACGGTGCCCACGAGCACCCAACACAGGCATTGCTGGACTCTTTTTCCATTAGGGAGAAGTTAGGTGATGTAGGCGGAAAGAACGTGGTGATTGTTGGGGATATTCTACATTCCCGAGTAGCACTGTCCAATATTTTCGCACTGAAATTACAGGGAGCCAATGTGAAGGTTTGTGGCCCAAAGACCCTAATTCCTAAACATATCGAATCCTTGGGGGTTGGAGTGGAGACCAATTTGAGAAAAGCTTTGGAATGGTGCGACGTGGCCAATATGTTACGCGTACAGAACGAAAGAATGGATATCAGTTATTTTCCTTCCACACGCGAGTACACCCAGCAATTTGGGGTCAATAAAGAGCTTTTGAACAGTCTTAACAAGCAAATCGTAATCATGCACCCGGGCCCTATAAATCGAGGTGTAGAAATTACCAGTGATGTGGCCGATTCGGACCAATCCATTATATTGCATCAGGTAGAAAATGGAGTGGCGGTCAGAATGGCCGTACTGTATCTTCTGGCATCAAAAATTAAGTAAAGATGATTATCGACAAGGACGGAACAACGACCATTGTTTTCCAAGAAAAGACCACTTTGAGCGGTTTTTTGGAAAATCTCAATAAAGCATACCCCAAACTTAAACACGACAATATCGTCATCAATCTTTTTTCTTTTGATAAATTGAGCGTCGACAACATCTTGGAGTTTTTGGACCTTTCCAATATCCATAAAGCTGGCGGTCAATCCTTTGTGTTGGTGACCGATAAACTGAGTTATGACGAAGTTCCCGAAGAAATAAGCGTTGTACCTACCATTCAAGAAGCCAAGGACCTTATCGAAATGGAGGAAATAGAACGCGACCTTGGTATATGAAACTTACCGTACTAGGTTGCTATGCCGCTACACCACGCACATTTACCAATCCGACTTCGCAGGTACTCGAGATAAAAAACCACCTTTTTTTAATTGATTGTGGTGAGGGTACGCAAGTGCAGCTCAGAAAGTACAAGGTCAAGTTTTCCAGAATCAACCATATATTTATATCGCATCTACATGGAGACCACTTTTTTGGTTTGCCTGGACTGATTTCAACTTTTAGGCTGCTGGGCAGAGATAAGGAACTTCATATTTATGGACCAAAAGGAATTAAACAGGCCATCACATTATTTTTAAAATTAGGCGATTCTTGGACCAATTACCCTTTGATATTCCACGAACTGGAAACAAGCGAATCAGAGCTCGTTTTTGAAGATGATAAGGTTACCGTTCGAACCGTTCCTTTGATTCATAGAGTATATACCAATGGCTACTTTTTTGAGGAAAAGGAAGCTCCCCGAACATTGGATATTGAGGCGGCCCGAAAATTTGGTGTGGATAGGAGCCAGTTCAACAATATTAAAAAAGGTGTGGATGGTGTTGACGATGTAGGAAGAACCATTCCCAATAAAAAACTCACATTGGCTCCGCCAGCACCCAAAAGCTATGCGTTTTGTAGCGATACCATGTACAACGAAAATATCTTACCTATTATACGGGATGTCACCGTACTGTACCATGAATCAACTTTTTTGGATTCAGAGGAACATCTGTGCCAGAAAACAAAGCACTCTACAGCCAAACAGGCCGCGCTGATTGCCCAAAAGGCGAATGCAAAACTTTTGATACTCGGGCACTATTCAACACGCTACAAATCCATTGAACTGTTCAAAAAAGAGGCCGAAGAAGTATTTCCAGTTGTGGAATTGGCAGATGATGGTAAGGTGTTCGATTTTGATGTCTGAAAAAATTCCGAAACTTTTACAAATCCGTTACTTTGAGGTGACCCTATTTTTGCCGAACTTCACATTATGCAAAAAGACCTTGGAGATTACAGGAAATCTTATGAAAAAAGTGAATTAACCGAAGCATCGGTGAAGGAAAATCCCATGGAACAATTTCAGAAATGGTTCTATGAGACTGAAGCTTCCGATGGAGTGGATGAGCCAAATGCCATGACAGTTTCCACCATTGGTCTGGATGGCTTCCCAAAAAGCAGGGTGGTTTTGATGAAAAAGTTCACTTTTGAAGGTTTTATCTTTTATACCAATTACCATAGTGAAAAAGGTAGGGCCATTGAAGCAAACCCATCTGTTTGCCTATCCTTTTTTTGGCCCAATATGGAACGGCAAGTCATCATAAAGGGCAAGGCCGAAAAAATTGCACCAAACCTTTCGGACGGTTATTTTGAATCTCGACCGCATGGCAGCCAATTGGGTGCGGTGGTTTCAGATCAAAGCGAGGTGGTCCCGTCCCGCGAATATTTAGAGGGTAAGTTGAATAAACTTGAAAAAAAATACTATGGCAAAGAAGTACCTAGACCTGAATATTGGGGAGGGTATCTCGTAAGACCCATTTCCATCGAGTTTTGGCAGGGTCGCCCCAATAGGTTGCATGATAGAATTAGATATTCCCTACAAGAAGATTTTGATTGGAAAATAGAACGATTGGCACCATAAAAACCCACGACGATGAAACAAATTATATTGATGAGGCACGGAAAGTCCTCCTGGGATTACGATGTCTCCGATAAGGACCGTCCTTTGAAGGAAAGAGGCATTAATGACGCCCACATGGTAGCCAAGACCTTTGGATTACATGCACCTTCGATTGATTTTATATATTCGAGTCCCGCCAACAGGGCCTTGCACACCAGCATGATTTTTGTTAGAAACTTGGAATTTGATCTATCAAAATTCAACGTCACCAACAAGCTTTACGATTTTTCGGGTAACAGCGTAGAGCAGTTTGTGAAAAAGCTTGACAATAGTTTGGCCACCGTTGCTATATTCGGACACAATTATGCCTTTACCTCACTTGCAAATACTTGGGGAGATCAGTATATTGAGAACGTTCCCACTGCAGGACTTGTCCATATTACATTTGGTGTGGACGATTGGTCAAAAATATCAAAAGGGACCACTAAACAAATGGTCTTTCCAAAACACTTGAAGAAATAAATGATTAAAACAAAGAACGAGTATATAAATAGGGAAATCAGTTGGTTACATTTTAATGCTAGGGTGTTGCAAGAGAGCAAGGACCCTCGGGTCCCACTGATTGACCGACTTCGCTTTTTAGGGATTTTCAGTAATAACCTGGACGAGTTTTTCAAAGTAAGGTACGCAACGGTAAAGCGAATCGTGGACGCCGGAAAAACAGGTAAAAGCGTTTTGGGTGGTGAAAGAGCAAAAGATCTTTTAGAGGAAATCACCAAAATTGTAATCAACCAGCAGACACGTAGCCTTGAGATTTTTAAACAGATAGATAAGGAATTACGGGAAAAAAATATTTTTATCATTAGGGAAACCGAGGTAAATGAAAGTCAGGCCGAGTTTATTCGGGACTACTTCTTCAAAAAGGTGAACCAGGAATTGATGACCATCATACTGAACGACCTTACGGAGTTTCCTCTTCTAAAGGACACAGCAGCCTATTTGGCCGTTAAAGTGGTGATGAAAAACGGAACTGCGAGAAAAAAGCACAACCGATATGCGTTGATCGAGATTCCTAAGGGAATCGACCGTTTTGTTGTATTGCCCAAAGAAGGGGATAAGGACTATGTGATCATGTTGGATGATTTGATTCGTTTTTGTTTAGACAGTGTGTTTACCATGTTCGATTTTGAATCCATTTCCGCCCACATGATCAAAATAACAAGGGATGCTGAGTTGGATATCGATAACGATTTGAGCAAGAGTTTTATCGAGAAAATCTCTTCCAGTGTGGAGCACAGAAAAATAAGTGATCCCGTACGTTTTGTCTACGATAAAAGCATTGATAAGGACACGTTGCAGTTCCTAAAGGAAAAAATGGATATCATGGGCACGGATAGTGTGATTCCCGGCGGCCGTTACCATAACAGAAGAGATTACATGGGTTTCCCTAGCTTGGGGAGACATGACCTAATGTATGATAAAATTGAGCCACTTCCAGTGAAAGGACTCAGCATGAAAGGTAGTTTGTTGGATATGATTGCCCACAAAGATTATATGATCTATGCGCCTTATCATACGTTTAGTTATGTGACCAAGTTTTTACGTGAAGCTGCTTTGGACCCAAAAGTTCGTAGAATACAGATTACAATTTATCGATTGGCAAGCGACAGCCAGATTGCGTCCGCTTTGGTAAATGCCGTAAAGAATGGTAAGCAGGTTACCGTACAGATTGAGTTGCAAGCTCGCTTTGATGAACAGAACAACATTGAGTATGCCAATTACCTGCAAGATGAAGGCGTAAACCTAATTTTTGGCGTGCCCGGTCTCAAAGTGCATAGTAAAATTTGTTTGGTGGAACGGGAAGAAGATGAAGGTATCAAGCGTTATGGATTTATCAGCACCGGTAACTTTAACGAGTCAACGGCGAAAATCTATACCGACTATACCTTGTTTACCGCACATCAAGGCATTCTTAAGGACATGAGCAAGGTGTTTGGATTTTTTGAGACCAACTATAAAATCAACAAGTATAAGCATCTGATTGTTTCCCCGCATTATACAAAGTCGACCTTTACCAAGTTGATAGATAAGGAAATCGCATTGGCCAAGGCCGGAAAAGAGGCTTATATCAAAATAAAGATGAACAGCCTTACCTCCTACAAAATGGTGGATAAGTTGTATGAGGCCAGTAGGGCAGGAGTAAAAATAAAAATGATTGTACGGGGTATTTGCTGTTTGATTCCCGGAGTTGAAGGCATGAGCGAAAATATTGAGGCCATAAGTATAGTGGATAAGTTCTTGGAACACCCAAGACTGTTCATTTTTGGTAATGATGGTGACCCAAAAATCTATATTTCATCAGCGGATTGGATGACGCGTAATCTCGATTTTAGGGTAGAGGTAGGCTGTCCCATTTACGACCCAGATATTAGGCAAGAACTGCTCGATACGTTTGAGATATCGTGGAAAGATAATTCCAAAGCAAGGATATTTTCCGAAAAGCAAGACAACGCATATAGGAAAAGGTTGAAAGGACAACCTGAATTACGATCTCAATTTGAAATGTATGATTATTATAAGAAGAAATTGGAAAATTAGATGGACTATGACTCGGCTTAACCGTGCATGGTTTCCTTTTTGCCAAGATCCCTCATAAGTTGGGCCTCATATTCCAAAAGGTCATCCCACTTTTTGTCCACTTCGGTCTTATTTCCATATTTCCGTGCAAATTTTAGGAACATGGTATAGTGGTTGGCTTCACTTACCATTAGGTTTCGGTAAAACTCGGACAGTTCTTCATCGTCTATTTCTTCGGAAAGCAACCTAAAGCGTTCGCAGCTTCGGGCCTCAATCAATGCGGCATATAAAAGTTTGTGCACCAAGTGTGTGTCCCGGCTTCCACCTTTAGGGAAAAACTTCATCAGCTGTATTACATATTCATCCTTGCGTTCGCGGCCCAAGACCCATCCACGCTTCAAAATTTTATCATGGACCATGTTAAAGTGACCCATTTCTTCACGGGCCAGGGCAGTCATTTCTTTGACCAACTCTGATTTTTCAGGAAAACCGATTATCAATGAAATAGCAGTGCTGGCAGCCTTCTGCTCGCAATAGGCATGATCGGTCAAAATTTCCTGAATATTCTTTTCTACAATGTTTACCCATCTTGGGTCCGTTGGAAGCTTTAGGCCTAGCATGAATATGTTTTTTTGATATTATGGGAGCAAAGATAACGGGAAAGTACGGTTTGTTAAAAATCTAGGTCGAACTCCTTGCGCAAGAGTTCGATATTCGGGTTCTTTTCTTTCAATTTCTCATACTTCTCCTCTGGAGTAAAGGCAAACTTTTTGGCAACCTCCTCATTTACGGTTATGTAAAGGGAAATGGAATAGTTGTTCAGTTTTTGTTTGAGGTAGTCCAGCATTAGACTTTGTTCCCTTTCAATCTCCTTTTTCATGGTGCCGTTCGGCAACTCAATCCAAATTACATGGTCATTTTTAAGCTTTGGAACATCTGTTTGAAGGTTACTGGCCAATATTTTCCTTCCCTGCCTTTCCAGTTCATGGACAAAGTCATCCCAATGCTGCTGCATTTCTTTTTCTTCAAAAGCATCTTTGGGAAGGTCTTTTTCGTCGATATTCGGGGATTTGGTATTCTCATGTGCCCTTTTCACTTTGATACTGGACAACGATAGCCCTGAAACCCTTTTTTCGGATCCCTTGATTTGTATTTTTTTAGGTTGATAAGGTTCCTTAGGTTCACTGACCAGCTCTTTTTCCATTTCTTCTTTAGGAGTTGAAACCTCATCAGCGGGCGTTGGTTTCGTTGCCAAGGGTATTGTTCCCTTTTTTTCCTCAATTGGAGATGTAGTTTGCTCGGTTTCTACACCCTTGTGTTCTGGGGCTTTGGTTCCGTTCGTATTGATGGTTTTTCCTTTGAAAAAGGATGCCGGTATTATGAAACTAGAGTTTTTTTTTTCTCCATCATAAGTGATGGACGCTAATTTCATAAGGGAGAGCTCTACGAGCAGTCGTTGGTTTTTACTGCTTTTGTATTGCAGGTCACAATCATTGGCCATGTCAATGGCTTTCAACAAGAACTGTTTCGAAGTCTTTTTGGCCTGCTCTAGATAGTGTTTTGCCACATCTTCGCCTACCTCAAGCAAGTTTAAGGTATCGGGATGCTGGCATACCATCAAATCTCTAAAATGGGAAGCTAGACCGGTGATAAAATGGTGGCCGTCAAAACCAAGTGACAAGGTTTTGTTGAACAGGATCAAAAGTTCGGGAATGTTGTTCTCAAGAATCAAGTCGGTTGCCGAGAAATAAATGTCGTAATCAAGAACGTTGAGGTTTTCCGTTACGGCCTTTCTGGTCAACTCTTTTCCCGAGAAGCTCACTACCCTATCAAAAATGGATAAAGCGTCCCGCATGGCGCCATCTGCCTTTTGGGCAATAATGTGCAATGCACTTTCTTCTGCTTGTATACCTTGTTGTTCGGCAATGTACTTTAGGTATTCCGAGGCATCCTTTACCGTTATTCTCTTAAAGTCGAATATTTGACATCTGGAGAGTATGGTCGGAATAATTTTATGCTTTTCCGTTGTCGCCAAAATAAAAATTGCATGTTTTGGCGGCTCTTCCAACGTCTTCAAGAAGGCGTTGAACGCTGATTGGGAGAGCATATGAACCTCGTCGATGATGTAAACCTTATACTTTCCTGTTTGTGGAGGAATACGTACTTGGTCAATCAAACTACGGATATCATCAACAGAGTTATTGGAAGCGGCATCAAGTTCAAAAATATTGAAGGCAAAATCCTCATCTTCCCGTTCTGTGCCATCTTGATTTATCTTTTTGGCCAAAATACGTGCGCAGGTAGTTTTCCCGACACCTCGTGGTCCGCAGAACAATAACGCCTGTGCGAGATGATTGTTCTCGATGGCGTTCAGCAACGTATTGGTAATGGAGGATTGTCCCACGACATCCTTAAATGTTTGGGGCCTATATTTTCTTGCTGATACAATAAAGGGTTCCAATACGCTGAAAAAAAAGATTTCATACAAATATAAAAATAGCATTGGCCAAAGTTGAACCCAATATGGGAGTTACCACTTTTTTTATTAACAATTGGATTACCTTTGCGCCCAGCAGGCCACCTTATCGCTGCAAGTTTGGGCAACCAAACTTGAAGAGGAAAGTCCGGACACCATAGTGCGGCATAGCGGGTAACGCCCGTCCGCCGAAAGGCGAGGACAAGTGCAACAGAAAGCAAGTACAGTTCGGCTGTAGTGAAATCAGGTAAACTCTATGCGGTGAAACGTCATGTAAACCAATGTTCGAGGGCTGCACGCCCGAGTTGGAGGGTAGGCGGTTAGAACACTTGGGCAACCATTTGTCTAGATAAATGATAAGGGTATACAGAATCCGGCTTATGGCCTGCTTTTATTCTATTTCAAAAAAACTGAATATACTTCCGCCGTATTTGCGTTGTTCCGAAAATTGATGATGCTCGGAAAGATTGGTTTGGTCCGAATGCTCAATAATAAGTACGCCATCTTCCAATAAAAGCTCTTTATCAAAAACCAAGTCGGCAATTTTTAAAAACTGCTCTGTGCTAAAATTGTAAGGTGGGTCGGCAAAAATAAGGTCAAACTTTTCAGGTGTGGCTTCCAGAAACTTAAATACATCGGATTTGACGGGGGAAATTGAAAGTTCAAGCTCCTGAGCGGTCTTCGAAATGTATCGGACACATCCAGGAAAACCATCAACGGCGGTAATGTTTTTAGCTCCACGGGATGCAAATTCGTAGCTTATATTTCCAGTGCCGGAAAATAGGTCCAACACTTTTAGTTCGTCAAAATAGAAGCGGTTGTTCAAAATGTTGAACAGGGCTTCTTTGGCCATATCGGTAGTGGGGCGCACGGGCAACTTTTTAGGCGCCGTTAATCTTTTGCCTTTATATTTTCCTGAGATAATCCGCATTTAAAGTGCGCTTAATATGGAAAAGTCAATGCTTTCGTTTTCCAACTGTTCTAAGGTGAAGGAGGGGTTGCTTGGAATAAAGACGGAAATATTCTTAACATACTGGTAGCACAGCTCATAGATTGGGTCGTCCTCTTCAATGGCGCCGAACAATTTTAACTGTATTTTTTCAAGATCCATGTCCAATTGTTCTAAACTGAACAATAGATAGTAAAGAAAGTCTTCCTTGTTTTTAAATTCAAACTGATTGTAAAAGAGCAATTTTTTTTCGGATACCACTACCATCTCCATCTCTCTTTCTGATACCTGAACATAGCACATAGGTTCCAGTGTAGTTCGGTTTTGGTTCAATAAAGTGTTTATGAGAACAGTACCACTGTGCTTGAACTCAAACTCTCCAAAAAGCTCAAAGATGTAGTTGTTAATATTGGTATAAGGAATATAAACATTTACGATATCCTGATTAGGGATTTCATCGTAAGCTATAAGGTCATTAGCCATAATTTTGGCGTTGAACTTAAGATAGTTTGGCAACTCTTCTTTGTTAAAAAGCGGCTTCGGAACTAAACCGAACATATTGTTTTTATGGATGACCATTACTTCGGAAAAGTCTTTCCCGATTTGATTTTGATTGCCCAGCTTTTCCTTTAGCTCTTTCAGCATGAGGTACGGGGTGAGCTGGGTTTTAAAGCCAACTCTTTCAAAAGCAATGATTTTATTGGTAATGGTGTCCAATACACAAAAAGAAAGTCCATTCAAGCCAGCTTGAATGGACAGTTTTCTATACGTGCTATTTTGTACGTTCTGTGCTATAGCTAGTTTTTCTTTTTTCTATCGTAGATAGGAGGCCAGTTACCATTGGTGCTAACATCGGTCAATGAACCAACTTTTATTTCAGTACCGTTTACCTCTTCAACACTTTGATAAGACTTTTCTTTTTCAAGAAGGTCTTGTGGCTGATCATATAGCACAACCTCTTTCTTAACTTTAGCTTCGAAAACAGGTGCTTTATATCCGCTCTTGTCGATGATATCGGCCTTCATTTCAAACTTCTCGTTGTTTTGGGCGAAAGGAACGTTCATCATGGTTTTGTAACGATCATCTGCACCAAAAAGTGAATCTTTAACCTTTACAGTACCTAACGTATCGATGATGATTGTATCCTGTTGCATATCAATCTGATAGGCTCTGTCATATCTCATGAAAGAGGAATCACGCTGAGTTGTAATGGTGTAGCTTCCAGTATCAATAAATTGAATCAGGCTTTCAAAATTACCAGCGTACTTCCCGTTAACGGTCTTATAAGCTTCTTGTGAATCCCTGATGTCCTTAAGTTTATTGATGACCTGGGTAAATCTTTCATTTCTTACCTTGTTGAACTCTATGGGGGCGTTGATCGAATCATAGATTTTGTATCCAAGGTAAATGCTCAGAATTCCAAATAGAATTACTAAAACCGGCTTTACTTTTTGAGGTAAAAATCTATCGATCAAGAAAACTAGCCCTACGGTCACAAGGCATATTAAAACAACAATAAGAATTAAATTTAACATATCTGCTACTGTCTTTCAAAGTTAATTTAGTGGTTACAGACAAATCTACAATATTTTTTTTATTGCGAAACTTTTTGCTTTAAAAAAGACCACTATATTTAGCACTCATGAAGGATTTTAACGCACCTGGATTTTTAAAGATTTTAACCGAAAAATTTCCCCACACACCTACCTTAAAACAGGGAGAGGCACTTAATAGACTGGCTAACTTTGCTTTAGAAGGAAAAAAGGACGATGTGTTCCTGTTAAAGGGGTTTGCCGGAACTGGAAAAACTACCTTGGTGGCCACTTTGGTGAGCAGCCTATGGAAAGTAAAAATGAGTTCTGTTTTAATGGCACCTACAGGCAGGGCGGCCAAAGTAATGTCAGTTTATTCCGGCAACAAGGCATTTACCATCCACAAAAAGATTTATTTTCCAAAGAAACAATCCGGTGGGGGCATACAGTTTGTTTTGGCCCCTAACAAACATCGAAACACGGTTTTTATAGTGGACGAAGCATCCATGATCCCGGATACACCTGCCGATTCCAAGTTATTTGAAAACGGTTCCTTGTTGGACGATTTAATGTTTTATGTGCACTCTGGCCATAACTGTAAATTGATATTGATCGGGGATACCGCTCAGTTGCCCCCCGTAAAGCTGGAATTGAGCCCTGCGTTGGATGAAGGTCGACTATCCTTAAATTATGATAAAGAGGTGGAATGTTTGGAATTGGACGAGGTTATGCGACAATCGGATGATTCAGGAATACTGCATAACGCCACCAATCTCCGCGAACAGTTACAGTCCGAATTCTTTGAGGATTTTAAATTTGAGCTCCATCATTATAAAGATATTGTCCGTTTGATTGATGGGAACGAAATACAAGAGGCCATTGATTCCTCATACAGTCAAAACGGAAAGGAGCAGACGGCCATTATCGTTCGCTCCAATAAAAGGGCCAATCTCTACAATCAAAATATAAGGGAGCGCATTCTGTTCTTGGATAATGAAATTTCGGTGGGCGATTTTATGATGGTCGTCAAAAACAATTACTTCTGGCTAAAGCCAAATTCCGAAGCCGGCTTTATCGCCAATGGTGATATTATAGAGGTGCTGGAGCTTTTTGCGATTAAAGAGCTGTACGGTTTCAAATTTGCGGAGGTAAAGGTAAAAATGGTGGATTATCCCAACCAGAAACCTTTTGAAACCGTTCTTCTCTTGGATACCATATCGGCGGAGACCCCTTCACTTTCTTATGATGATGGAAACAGATTATACCAAGAGGTGATGAAAGATTATGCCCACGAGAAATCCAAATACAGAAAGTTCTTGGGCGTAAAAAACAATAAGTTCTTTAATGCACTCCAAGTAAAATTTTCCTATGCCATTACATGTCATAAATCCCAAGGGGGACAGTGGAACACCGTTTTTGTGGAACAGCCGTATTTGCCCAATGGTGTTGATAAAGATTATCTGAGATGGTTGTATACTGCCGTGACAAGGGCGGAGCGGCAACTCTATCTGATAGGTTTTAAGGATGATTTTTTTCTTGACTAGGAAAAACCTATTTTAGACTACAACATGAATATTGAACCAGATACTATAATAAGTTTGTTTCTCGGAATCGGATTGGCCGCTTCCGTAGGTTTTCGAGTTTTTCTTCCTCTTTTTGCGCTTAGTTTTGCGGCATACATGGGGGTCTGGGAATTGAACGATAGCTGGCAATGGATAGGAAGCCTTACGGCACTTATAACCTTGGGGATGGCAACAATTGTTGAAATTTTCGCCTACTTTATCCCTTGGGTCGACAATGTTTTGGACAGCATAGCCATTCCCTTGGCTGGAATAGCAGGTACAGCGGTGGTGGTATCCACAGCGGCCAATTTAGACCCCGTGGTAACTTGGTCATTGGCTATAATTGCAGGAGGGGGAACCGCAACGGCCATTAAAGGCGCCAATGCAACCGGTAGATTGGCATCTACGGGAACCACGGGAGGTCTTGCCAATCCGTTGGTGTCGACCGTGGAAACAGGGGCGGCCGTAGCTGTGAGTACCGCATCTATATTAGTACCTCCGATAGCGGCAATTCTGGTCATCATCATATTGGTGGTCATCTTCAGGATATATAGAAAAATAAGACCTAAGTCAAAATAGAAATCATTCAACCAAAAAGAATAAAGTGAATATAATCTCCATGATTCCCGCTCGTTACCAAGCCTCACGGTTCCCTGCAAAATTAATGCAGGACCTTGGCGGGAAACCCGTAATCGTAAGAACCTACGAAGCGGCTGTAAAAACCGGACTTTTTAATGAGGTCTATGTGGTTACCGATAGCCCAGTAATTGCCGATGTAATTGAGGGCATTGGCGGCAAGGTGATTATGAGCAAAAAAACACACGAAAGCGGAAGCGATAGAATTGCCGAAGCGGTCGAAGATATGGATGTGGATGTGGTGATCAATGTTCAAGGGGATGAGCCTTTCATTGACGCCGAAAGCTTGGAAAAAATCATCAAGGTGTTTAAGAATGACACAGAAAAAGAGATTGACCTGGGCTCTTTGATGACCCCGATTACCGATTGGGAGGAAATAGCCAATCCCAATACGGTAAAAGTAATCGTGGATAATCAGGATTTTGCCCTTTATTTTTCAAGGTCACCGATTCCTTACCCCAGAGACGAGAAGGTAGATGTAACATATTACAAGCACAAGGGAGTATATGTGTTTAGAAAGCGGGCATTGATGGATTTTCAAAAATTGCCCATGCTGCCCTTGGAGGCAAAGGAGAAAATTGAAGCCATCCGATTTTTGGAATATGGCAAAAAAATAAAAATGGTCGAAACCCATGTCACCGGTATCGAAATCGATACGCCGGAAGACCTGGAAAGAGCGAGAAAGGTATGGAAGTAGATTTTTCCAACATAAAAACCATTGGCTTTGATGCGGACGATACCCTTTGGGTAAACGAAACTTATTTTAGGGATACCGAGGAAAAGTTTGCTGAGCTATTGGAAGGTTACGAGACCAAGAACAAAATAGACCAAGAGCTCTTTAAAATGGAAATGGCCAATTTGGACATTTATGGGTATGGCATAAAAGGATTTATGCTTTCCATGATAGAATCTGCCTTGGACCTATCCAATAATAAAGTATCCCAAGAAACTATCGCACAAATATTGGAACTGGGCAAGGATATGATTTCACATCCCGTAGAGTTGCTCGATGGTGTGGAGGAAGTACTTTCGAAGTTGATGGGCAAGTATAGATTGATCGTGCTCACCAAGGGTGACCTTTTGGACCAAGAAAGGAAATTGGAAAAATCGGGATTGTCCGAATATTTTCATCATGTGGAAGTATTGAGCGATAAAAAAGAAAGCAATTACAAGAATTTGTTGGAGCATTTAAAAATAGAAGTCAACGAATTTTTAATGATAGGAAACTCCTTAAAGTCGGATGTATTGCCTATCTTGAATATTGGTGCGCAAGCGGTACATGTGCCGTTTCATACCACATGGGCCCATGAAATGGTGTCGGAAGATGAAATGCAGAACAATCATCTTAAATTGAACGGCCTCAAAGATATTTTGAAGTATTTGGACAACTAATGAAGACAGACAATAATTTGAAGAAGCAAGAAGTAGCAGCCACAACGCATAAAACCGCTTACAAGAACTTTCCCATGGTACCAAGGGTAATATTTGGGTCAGGATGTTTTTCTCAGTTGGGAGATATTTTATTGCCCCAACGTAAAAGTTCTGAGGCACCCTTTATCTTTTTGGTGGACGATTTTTTTGAGAACACCGAGTTTATGGCAAAAGTTCCTCTCATGTTCAATGATGAAATCATATTCATTTCTGCTGATGAGGAGCCCAAAACTGCCCAAGTGGATGCCTTAGTGGCCCAAATAAGGGAAAAGTATGCCGAACTTCCCTCCGGAATTATCGGAATAGGAGGGGGCACCTTGCTCGATTTGGCGAAGGCTGTTTCCATATTATTGAACAACAAAGGATTGGCCAAGGACTATCAGGGATGGGATTTGGTGCACAAGCCTGCACTTTATCATGTAGGTGTACCCACCATCAGCGGAACTGGTGCCGAAGTATCCCGAACCACAGTACTGCTCGGTCCGGAAAAGAAGTTGGGTATCAATTCAGACTTTACTCCTTTTGACCAAGTTCTTTTGGACCCGGATTTCAGCAAAACTGTTCCTAAAGAGCAATGGTTCTACACGGGAATGGATTGTTTTATTCATTGTGTGGAATCGCTAACGGGTACATATTTGAATGCGTTCAGTCAGAGTTATGGCGAAAAATCCATGGAACTGTGCAAGGAAGTATTTCTTGAGGATATCCCTGACGAGGAGTCCCGTGATAAATTGATGATGGCTTCTTGGCATGGGGGTATGAGCATTGCCTATTCCCAAGTTGGGGTGGCACATGCGATGAGCTATGGCCTTTCTTATCTATTGGGAGTCAAGCACGGTATTGGGAACTGCTTGGTGTTCCAACATTTGGAAGAGTTTTATCCTGAAGGAGTTTCACTCTTTAATAAAATGCTGAAAAAGAATGATATTGTTTTGCCAAAAGGCATCTGTGCCGACCTTACCCAAAACGATTTTGACGTTATGGTGAGTATTTCCTTGGGATTGGAGCCGCTTTGGGAGAATGCCTTGGGCAAGGATTGGAAAAGCATCATGACACCTGAACGTCTTCAAGCATTATACCAGAAAATATAAGATGTGTTCTTTATAGAACAGACACAACATAATGCAATCGCTGTCCAAATTTCTCTACTACAAAATAATGGGATGGAAGCTCAAGGGGGACTTTCCTGATTTGGACAAATGTGTATTGATTGTGGTTCCCCATACGCACTGGCTCGACTTTTTTTTAGGACTTTTAATTCGAAAAGTCCTCAACGAGGAAATCAATTATATTGGAAAAAAGAGTCTTTTCAAACCTCCATTTGGTTGTTTTTTTAGATGGACAGGTGGCGCTCCCGTAGATCGTTCCAAAAACTCGAACACTGTAGACAATATTGTTCGGATTTTCAATACACGAAGCGTATTTCGTCTAGCATTGGCCCCCGAAGGAACCCGAAAAAAAGTGGAACAGCTTCGTACAGGGTTTTATCATATCGCCCAAAAGGCCAATGTTCCGATTGTGATGGTCGCTTTTGATTTCGGAAAAAAGGAAATCAAGATAGCAGAGCCTTTTTATGCTACGGGCAGTATGGAAGGCGACTTTGAAAAAATCAATAAATTTTACAAAGAGGTTAAAGGAAAAATACCCGAATACAGTTTTACTCCATAGTTTTTCCAATAAAAACCAAACCCTCCCACACATGTTTCCGTAAGTATGGCAGAGTACTAATCTAAAAACTGTCATATGAAACACACATTAACAACCTCAATTTTTAAAATGGGATTGCTGTCCATGTTTATGGTTATGGTATCCTGTAGTGAAGACGACAACTCAATGATGCCCGATGATATGGGTGGCAACGATGATGATGATGAAATGGTGGAAGGCAGACGTGCAGAGCTTTACGTAACAAACAATGACAATGGCGATATCACTAAATTTGATATCACCAATGACACTCAACTTACTATTGGAACTTCATCCACGGCTGCCGAAGGTATTTATTACGATGCATCCGAGGATTTGGTAATACAGGCATCAAGATCGAGCAATTGGTTGGAATCTTTTGATGTAACAGACCTTTTGGACGTAGACCTAAGCTTGGATATTTCCTTCAACGGTGATGCGGATTTGGAAAGTCCACGTGAATTGGCCGTCTACGGTGATTATTATGTGGTTGCGGATAACGGTTCCAATAAGTTTTTTGTATATCAAAAAACAGGAACAATGTTTTCCTTACAAACTACAGTTGATGTCCCGTTTCCAGTTTGGGGAATAACCTTTAAAGGAGGCGACTTGTACGCCGTGGTTGATATTTCCAGTGATTTAGCTGTTTATTACAACTTTTTGGACAAAGCTATGGACGGTACAATGTATCCGGACAAACGAGTTACTATCGAGGGAATAGTGAGAACCCACGGACTTACCTATAGTGGTTCCGATGATGTAATGGTCATGACCGACATTGGTGATGCAGCAAATACCGATGATGATGGGGGTTTTCACATCATTAATGATTTTTCACTAAAATTTGATGCCCTTTCCGATGGTGATGTGCTTACTACCGATAATCAAATCAGGGTAGCTGGGTCGTCCACTTTAATGGGCAATCCCATTGATGTGGCCTACGACTCAGAAACTGATATTGTCTATGTTTCGGATATCGGAACCAGCAAAGTACTTGGTTTTTCATCCATAGGTAGCGGCGGTAATATTGCGCCAACGTTCAATGTGGATTTGACCGCGGCCTCCTCCATTTATTTTTCCAGTGATGAAACCGATGGCGATATGGGCGATTCCAGTGAAATGGGGATGACCCAACTTTACACAACAAGTACGGCCAATGGAAACGTGGTTGTGTATGATGTAGTGAATGGCACCTCAAAAACAATCATCACAGGTTCGGCTACTTCCGAAGGAATATATTATTCTGGCTTAAACGATTACCTGATTCAAGCTTCAAGGTCTAATCTTGCCTTGGAATATTACGGAGGCTTTGGATTTAACAGTGACGGTGTAACGTTGGATATCGATTTTTCCAGTTCAGCTGATTTAATGAGTCCAAGGGAAATAGCTGTCTACGGAAACAAAGTAGTGGTTTCCGATAACATGAACCATACATTTTATGTGTATTCCCACAATGGTTCCTCATTTACTTTGATGAACACTTTTGATATTGGTTTTGATGTCTGGGGAATCACCTTTATGGGGGACGACCTATTGGCTATAGTTGATAATTCCAGTGACTTGGCGATATTCGCTGACTTTTTTGCAAATACTGAAGATGCTATGTTGTCAGCCTCAAAAAGAGTGACCATTGAAGGTATCGTAAGAACCCATGGTATTACGTATAGCGTTTCTGATGATGTTTTGGTGATGACGGATATAGGGGATGCTGCAAATACAACAGACGATGGAGGCATCCATACTATGGCAAACTTTAGTGGGTTAATAAGTAATACGGAGAATGGAGGAACTATTGCGCTCTCCAGTCAAAAGCGAATTGCAGGATCTTACACAGAGTTGGGCAATCCAATCGATGTGGCCTACGATGCCAAAACAAAGACCGTTTACATATCCGAAATAGGAAATGGAAAAGTCCTTGGTTTTGAGAACAGCTTGGAATCGGAAGGTAACGTATATCCATCATGGAGTATGGATTTGGCAGGGTCTTCCTCTATGTATTTGTATAACAACTAAAAACTATTAAAATACTAAGCTAGGGAAAGTGAATTAGATGTCACGGGGGTCCACATTTTGTGGACCCTTTTTTTATTTCAAAAAAATTTTAAAAAAAACCAAACCACCCCTATACTTTCTTCGTAAGTATAGGAAATTACGTACAAAAAGAGTGGTAATATAAATTAAGATAAAGTTTTAGGTTGGGTTATTTTGGTGACTGAGGGGTCTGCATTCTTGTAGGCCCCTTGGCTTTTTTAAAGTTAGCTGAGTATTCATAATTTATGCAAAAGCGTTAAATTGAAACCTTATTAACTAACAAACTATATATGAAACCTTCAACCAAACTATTAATGGAGAAACTTCTTTTTTCTTGCTTTTTATCTTTTTGTTTTGCTTTTATTTCAACTGCCCAAGAATCCAAAAAAAGGTTGCCTATAATCGATGTGCATGTGCATGCCATGGGAGGCAACCCGAATGGCTCTCCCATGTGTCCATGGTTTTTAAAGGATATGCCAGGGGGCGACCCAAATCAAGATCCACCTGTTTTTATGGACACTGATTGCATCAATCCATTGCAACCTGCCAGAAGTGATGCCGAAATGGACGCTGCAATTCTTAGGGCCAATGAGGAGTTAAACATTACAATGGTGGTAAGTGGAGATGCTAAAGTGATTCATAGGTGGCATAAGGCCGCTCCTGATAAAATCATTCCATCGTTGGCTATCAGTAATGCAGACCAAATGACGGTGGAGGCATTTCGTGATTCGTTGTCCACAGGATTTTACAAAGTTATGGGGGAGGTGGCCCCTCAATATCAAGGAATGTCCCCTAGCGATATGTCATTGGATGAGTACTTTGGCGTAGCCGAGGAGTTGGGAATCCCTGTTGGAATCCATATGGGAACAGGGGGCAACGGTACCATTAATATTACCAGACCTGCATATAGAGCCTCATTGGGACAACCATTTTTATTGGAAGATATGTTGGCCAGACACCCAAAGTTGAAAATTTGGGTAATGCATGCGGGATATCCCATGGCCGACCAAATGATTGCACTGATGGGCGCCAATGCCTATGTGTATGTAGATTTGGCCGGATTTATCTGGTCATATCCCTTAGAAGAGATTCATGATTACCTAAAACGATTGGTGCAGGCCGGTTTTGGAAAACGGATTTTATATGGAACCGATTTTATGATGTGGCCAGAACTATTTGAAACTTCTATTCAGGTTATTGAGAGCGCCAATTATCTGTCCGAAGAGCAAAAACGGGATATCTTCTTCAATAATGCTGTACGTTTTTTCAATTTGGATGCATCTAAATTTGAATAGGGCCTATTGGGAAGAATAAAAAAGGGCTTGCCGTTCGGCAAGCCCTTTTTTATGTTTTTTAAATTTTCCTTAGATATTACCTCTAATAAAGTTCGGGGAAATTGTACTGTTCTATTGATTGGAAATGAATCTAAAACTTACCAAGGCGGGCTCAGGAGTTCCATCGTCGTCAAAATCATATTCCAATGGACCTCCATCAATTTCAAGAATATTATCCGTATGATGGACTTCAAAATAAGATCTATCGGAAAGGGAGTAATCAAAAACAATGGTGAGCAAGTCGTCATTTATACTCATTTGACCTGTTATGCTCTCTGAGTTTTGCCCTAGTACAAATTGAATAGAGAAGCTTCCATTTTCTTCAACATTAAGATTTATGGATCCCCCTTCAGCTATAAAATCGGCTGTTTCGGTCAAATCTTCAAATTCAATATCAAATACCGCTTTTTCTGCCGACCATTCTCCTGTAAACTCAATAGGTTCACCTGTTGGGATGACATCAGGTGAGTTTTCTCCATCAGAACTACTACAGGAAAATAGAATAAGGAATAATGCGAATAAACCAAATACCTTTATGGAGTTCTTCATTGGGGGAACAAATTAAATTTAGAATAAAAGTACTTAACTTTTAGTCCAAAATGCAACTAAAGTAGATGAAGTGATTACTTTTTGAGATGTAGGTACAACCTTACTCTTTCATGCTGTGAAATACGTTCTGAACATCGTCGTCTTCCTCTATTTTTTCCAGCAATTTCTCTACATCGGCAACCTCTTCCTCGTTCAATTCTTTGGTTACTTGTGGAATTCTGTCAAAGCCTGAAGAAATGATTTCAATCTCTCTGGACTCCAACTCTTTTTGAATGGCCCCAAAGTTTTCAAAAGGCGCATAAATATGAATGCCGTCTTCATCAACAAAAACCTCTTCGGCACCAAAATCAATCAGTTCCAATTCCAGTTCCTCTGGGTCCAATCCCTCGCCATTTATGGTAAAACTACAGGTATGGTCGAACATAAACTCAACTGAGCCCGATGTTCCCAAACTACCATTACATTTATTAAAATAACTACGGATGTTGGCCACGGTACGCGTATTGTTATCGGTGGCGGTCTCGATCAAAATAGCGATGCCATGAGGAGCATAGCCTTCAAACAACACTTCTTTGTAATCTCCTTGATTTTTATCGGAAGCCCGTTTAATGGCACGCTCAATATTGTCCTTGGGCATATTGACCGCCTTGGCGTTCTGGATTACCGCTCGGAGCTTGGAATTGGCATCTGGATCCGGGCCACCTTCCTTAACGGCCATAACAATATCCTTACCAATTCTAGTAAATGCCTTGGACATCGCGGCCCAACGTTTCATTTTCCGTGCTTTTCTAAATTCGAACGCTCTTCCCATATATTCTTAAATTCTGGATGCTGGCAAATTTAGCAAAAAATGCCCCGTTGTCAAGTTGATTATTTTCAAGCTAGCCAATAATTTTTTCGATGGAGGTAGCAAGGTCAATGTCTTTTTGGGTAACTCCGTCGGCATCGTGCGTGCTCAATTTTATGGTGAGATTGTTGTAGACATTTTGCCATTCGGGATGGTGATTTTGCTTTTCGCATTCAAAGGCAATATGAGTCATTTTGGAAAACGCCTCCTTAAAATCCTTAAAAGTGAAAGACTTAACGATCATGTCATCTTTTAGGGACCAGCCGGATATTGATTCAAGCGCTTTTTCAATTTCTGTGGTGTTCATCTTCTTCATAAGTATGTTTTTTCAGAAGATAGCCAATTAAACATTGAAAAGAAAACTACACGGGCAAATGATGGTCGATAATCTCCTGACAACTTATACGAAGGTTCTTCGGCAGCAGGTTATCCTTGGGCAAAGCTGCCAAATATCGGTCTTCGTTTGTGGTATATACCCGTTTGTAAATGGGATGATAATTTCCAAGATGTTCGATGACCTCCTTGATGAATTCCTCATGTTGGATAAGGTCGCTGCTGCCCAAATGAAAAATACCGGTTTTGTTCCGGTTGATGAGGTAATGAATCTGTTGGGTAAGCCTGTAATCATTGGTCACGTTGATAATCAGGTTCGGGAACACTTCGATGGGTTCGTTGTTCTCGATACTTTCCTTGATTTCCTTGATTCTGGGCGACGAGTTGCCAAAAACCATGGGAATTCTAAGGATTGCGGTCTTTTCTTTGGGCAACCGCATCATCATGTTCTCAATTTTGATTTTTAGACGACCATAAACGCTTAACGACAATGTTTTGTCCTGCTCATACGATGGAAACTTGCTGTAGGCATCGAATACATTGGCCGATGAGATAAAGTATAGTCGAGTTTCATTTCTCATCAGGTACTCCATTAAGTGCTGATGCGCTTGTATCTGCGCTGGAAAATTCCCTCGAAGCGAGGAAATAATCACGTCTGGCCTGACCTGTTCGAGTACTTGGAAAATATCGTCCTCCTCCAAGTCGTACCTTATAAATTGTTTGTTCTTGGCGAAAGAGCGATTGGAGTAATATGTGCCATAGGTATCAAAATAGGAGCAGAGTTCTTTGTATATGGCATTGCCCACAAATCCACTCGCACCTAATATCAATATCTTTTTTTTATCCAAAGGCTACCTAGGTATTTTTATAGAATGGCAATTTTACAACGGTTGCTGGAACTTTGTTGATACGGATTTGAATAAAAATGGGAGTATCCACTTTGGAGTGGTCCATAGTCACATAACCCAAACCAATTCCTTTGGAAAGCGAAGGTGACATCGTGCCCGAGGTCACTTTTCCTATTTCCTGGCCCTCGGCATTGAGGATAGGGTAGCCCGCTCTGGGAATTCCACGTTCCTCCATTTGGAAGGCGACCAATTTTCTTTTTGAACCTGTCGCTTTTTCCTTGGAAAGGTTCTCGCTGTTCACAAAATCCTTGGTGAACTTGGTAATCCAGCCCAGACCTGCTTCAAAAGGTGAGGTGGTATCGTCAATATCGTTTCCGTACAGGCAATAGCCCATTTCCAGACGCAAGGTGTCACGAGCGGCCAAACCAATAGGTTTAATGCCAAAGTCGGCACCAGCTTCCAAAACCTTGTCCCACACTTGTTGTACTTCTGAGTTCTTACAATAGATTTCAAAACCCCCAGAACCTGTGTATCCAGTAGCAGAAATAATAACGTAATCTATCCCTGCAAAATCCCCTACCACAAAGTTGTAAAACTTGATGGACGATAAATCTACTGAGGTCAAAGATTGCATGGCCTCCACGGCTTTTGGCCCTTGTATGGCAAGTAGCGAATAATCATCCGATAGGTTACGCATATCGGCCCCTATACTTTTGTTGTACTTGGAAATGTGTTCCCAGTCCTTGTCGATGTTAGATGCATTTACCACCAAAAGATAGGTTTGGTCCTTGATCATATATATGATCAGGTCGTCCACGATACCTCCCGTTTCATTGGTCATACAACTATACTGCGCTTTGCCTATCGCCAATTTGGAGGCATCATTGGTAGATACTTTTTGAATCAGTTCCAAAGCCTTTGGTCCCTCGATCAAAAACTCCCCCATGTGGGACACATCGAACACGCCCACGGCCTTGCGAACCGTCTCGTGCTCAATATTCACACCTTCATAGGAAACGGGCATGTTGTAACCGGCAAAAGGTACCATTTTGGCTCCCAAGGCCTCATGCGTTTTTGTAAGTGCAGTATTTTTCATTGACTCCATTTTTAAGATTTGCAAATTTATGGAATTAATTAAGGATATCATTGTGTTGAGGTATAATGATTTTGCTAAAACTGAATCAACCCACACGGAATTATATGTCCAAAATTCGTATTTTCAACAAAAATAGAAGCATGTCAAAATTAACATTGAGCCTTTTCTCCGCTTTGTTGGTGGGGGCAATGGCAATTTCACAGGATTTGCCAACTGACTACTTACCCGCCGATTTTCATAAGGAAAGAAGGGATGCCGTTAGGAAAAAATTACCGCCCAATACCGCTGTGGTCCTTTTTGCCAATGCAGAACGTAATCGCGCCAACGATGTTGATTACATATATCATCAGGACCCCAATTTTTATTACCTGACAGGCTATAAGGAGCCCAATGCTGTCTTGGTTATTTTTTCCGAGGAACAGACCGATGCTTCTGGAAATTCCTTTGACGAGATTTTTTATGTTCAAGAAAGAAATGCCAGAGCGGAGCAATGGACCGGTAAACGCTTGGGCGTAGAAGGAGTGAAAAATCAACTTGGGTTTACTATGGTGTACAACGGAAGCGAGTTTGAAAAGTTTCCATTGGATTTTACTTCCTTCGATAATGTTTCATTTGTCGATTTTCAAAATGATTATCGGGATAAGCCAGGTTCGGCAGATTTGTTCGATTTGGTAAAGACCTTTAAGGTTAAGGCAAACTATCCTGCAGACTATAACCCTGTACGCAATGATCTGTATGAGAGGATAGCCACTACCACTCCGGATAAGGCCGATGAATTGTCCGAAATGGTAGAACGCTATATGGAACGCTATCCTGAGCTTCAGGGTGATGAACTCCTAAACGATTTTATAGAGGCCAATAACCAAGAAATTAGGGACGAGATCAAAAATAAAATTTTGGTGGTGCAACGTTCATCCAATTTGGATTCCAGTATTTTACCGAAGGTAATGGCCGAACTGCGTCAGGATAAAACCCCGGAAGAAATGAAGCTGCTTAAAAAGGCAATCGAAATTTCAGCTGTGGGTCAGATTGAGGTGATGAAGGCCATGCATCCCAATATGTCCGAGACCGAGATTCAGGGTGTACACGAATATGTATATAAAAGATATGGAGCCGAGTACGAAGGCTATCCCTCAATTGTTGGTGGGGGTCATAATGGTTGTATACTTCACTATATCGAGAACAACAAGACCAAGGTCGGGGACGATTTGGTATTGATGGATTTGGGGGCCGAATACCATGGTTATACCGCGGATGTGACCCGTACCATCCCGGCCAATGGCAAATTCTCTCCAGAGCAAAAGGCCATTTACGATATTGTTTATAATGCGCAGGAAGCGGGCATTGCCGCTAGTGTGGTAGGTGCTTCTTTCCGGGACCCGCATCAAGCTTCTTTGGAAGTGGTGACCAAGGGATTGATGGACCTCGGCATTATTAAAGATGCCAAGGAAGCAAGGGTTTACTTTCCGCATGGAACCTCCCATTATTTAGGGTTGGACGTACACGATGCAGGTACCTATCAAGCCCTTAAAGCCAATCAGGTGATTACCGTTGAGCCTGGCATCTATATTCCAGAAAACAGTGATTGCGATGAGAAATGGTGGGGCATTGCCGTCCGAATCGAAGACGATATTATGATTACGGAAAATGGGCCCATCAACCTTTCTGGAATGGCGCCAAGAAAATCTGAGGAAATTGAAGAAGTAATGAAACAACCCAGTCCCTTGGACAGTTTTCAGCTGCCCAAGTTGGATTGATTGGATTAGGCAGTGATTAGATACTGCTTCAGCTCTTCGTAGGTTGATATTTTATGGGATTTTTTTTCTTTGTCCATCACTTTTATGATTTGCGGTGGAATTTCTGGACTTACCCCCAGCGTTTCTTCAACAACATCCAAAAATTTGACAGGATGAGCGGTTTCCAAGAAAATACCATAGGTGTCTGAATGTGATTTTTGATATTCCTTCAGTCCCAGATATCCTACCGCACCATGTGGGTCCAATACATACCCTGCTTTGGAATGCACCTCCTTCATAGTTGTTCTCGTGCTTTCATCGGAAAAGGAGTAAGAGGATAGGTGTTGCTGTAGCGTCTCTAAATCGTCCTTATATAGATGTCTGATACGGACAAAATTGCTCGGGTCACCCACGTCCATAGCATTGGAGATGGTAGCAATGGATGACATAGGCACATAAACGCCAGTCTCCATAAATTTAGGCACAACATCGTTGACATTGGTTGAGGCCACAAAGTGCTTGGTGGGCATTCCCAGTTTTTGGGCTACCATTCCGGCACAAATGTTTCCAAAATTCCCTGATGGTACAGAAAAAACAATTTCTTTGCCTTTTGATTTTGCCTGTTTGTATGCAAATAGGAAGTAGAACAGTTGGGGCAGCCATCGGGCCACATTAATGCTGTTCGCGGAAGTCAATTTTTTATGGTCGGTAATCTCGGTGTCCAAGAAAGCTGTTTTGACCATGCGTTGGCAGTCATCAAAAACACCGTTCACTTCCATGGCCTCAATGTTTTGGCCCAGAGTAGTCAATTGTTTTTCTTGGATTTCGCTAACTTTTCCGCTAGGGTAGAGGATGACCACTTTAACACCATCAACCCCTAAAAAGCCGTTGGCCACCGCACCACCGGTATCTCCCGAAGTGGCGACCAGAACGGTAACATCTTGTTTTTCTCCCTGCGAAAAGTAGCCAAGGCAGTTGGCCATAAAACGAGCTCCGACATCTTTAAAAGCCATGGTAGGACCATGAAAGAGTTCCAATGTCGCTATGTTTTCTTCGATTTCGACTACGGGAAAATCAAAATCCAAGGTGTTTGCTATAATATCCTTCAATGCTTCATCCGGAATGTCCTCGTTCACAAATTGATGAATTGCCTTGAAAGCTATTTCGTGGTTGGATAGTTTCTCAATATTCTCGAAAAAATCAGCAGGAAGCAGTGTGATATTTTCTGGAAAATAAAGTCCTTTATCAGGAGCTATTCCTGCAATGACCGCCTCTTTGAACGAAGCTTGAATATTTTGGTTATTTAGACTGTAGAATTTCATGGATTTAAGCAATTTTCTTTACGCCTTGGCTATTTACTTTGGAAACGTGGATATCAAAATCCACTCCAATGTTTTGATACGTTTCTTTCATGGACTCGGCCACTTTTTTTGCGGTTTCTTCTCCTTTGCTCAATGCAAAAATGGATGGGCCAGACCCTGAGATTCCGCTTCCCAGAGCACCTGCTTTTACAACATTTCTTTTGATGTCATCAAAAGAGGGAATCAATATGGAACGGATAGGCTCCACAATATGGTCTTGCAAAGAGCGGCCGATCAAATCGTAGTCGTTTTGAAATAGCCCTGCAACCAGACCGCCCAAATTTCCCCACTGCCGGATACCCTGTTGCATGGAAATGGTAGTCTTTAAAATCTTTCGGGAATCGGAGGTTTTAACCTCTATCTGTGGATGGATTACGGTGGCGTACAGTTCCGATGGCGTTGGTATCGGGATAATGTCGAGCGGCTCGTAGCTCCTAACCAAAGTAAAGCCCCCATAAATGGCTGGGGCAACATTGTCGGCATGGGCCACATCACTGGCCAATTTTTCCCCTTGCATAGCAAACTGTACCAATTCCAAATTGGAAAACGGTCTGCCCAAGAGTTCGTTCATGGCCCAAACGGCCCCTGTGGAACTTGCAGCGCTGCTGCCGATGCCACTTCCCGGTTTGATTCGCTTATCGATTTCTATTTCAAAACCACCATCGTAGTTGCTTTTGGCCAATAAGGCCATGCCTGCCACTCCTGCCACATTGTTTTCGGTTTCAAGAGGTAGGTTCTGTCCTAATATTTTTGTGATGCGAATACCTTTTTCGGCAGTTTTTCTAATGGTCATTTCGTCACCTACGGAATCAAGGGCCAGGCCTAAAACATCGAACCCACAGGACACATTGGCAATGGTCGCTGGGCAAAATACTTTTATTTCTTCCATTCTTTAGAAATTTCCAATTCGAACTATATCAGCAAAGATACCCGATGCGGTTACATCCGCACCTGCTCCGGCTCCTTTTATAATTAACGGCTGATTCACATATCTATCGGTGAAGAACAGCACAATGTTGTCGCTTCCTTCCAGATTATAAAAATCATGTCCTTTTGGTATTTGTTGCAGTCCTACCTTGGCCTTTCCATCTTCAAACTGGGCCACATATTTTAGCTTGCTATCCGAAGCGGCAGCATCCTTGTACAATTTTTGAAAATCGGCTTCATATTTCTTCAAACTTTCAAAAAATGCTTCGTTGGAGCTGGTCTCTAAACTTTCCTTGGGTAAAAAGGCTTCATTTTCAATATCATCAATATTCAATTGATGGCCGCTTTCTCTGGCTAAAATCAATATTTTGCGCATCACGTCAACACCACTTAGGTCGATGGTCGGGTCGGGCTCGGTATAGCCTTGTTCCTGGGCCTGTTTTACTACATCGTGAAAGGTAGTGGAATCGTTAAAAGTATTGAATACAAAATTGAGGCTACCGGATAAAACCGCCTGTATTTTCCTGATTTTGTCCCCGGATGCAATCAGGTGCTTTAAGGTGTCCAAGATGGGCAAACCTGCGCCTACATTGGTTTCGAACAAATATGGGGCATTGTATTGTTTGGCCAATTGCTTCAGTTCCTTGTAATAGGCGTAATCCGAGGATGATGCGATTTTATTGCAGGTCACCACTGAAATGCTGTTTTTTAGATAGCTCGAATAGCTTTTGGAAACCTCTGCATTTGCCGTGTTGTCCACAAAAATACTATTGCGGTAGTTCAGGGAAATGATGCGGTCATAAAACGCATCTTTGTTGGCAGGTTCTCCCTGTTCCAAAATGTTCTCCCAGTCTTTAAGGGAAATGCCGCTTTCGTCAAAAACCATTTTTCGTGAATTGCTGATGCCGATAACGCGAACGTTGAGCTTTAGTTCTTCCTTCAAGTATTTTTTCTGTTGACGTATCTGTTGCAAGAATTTGGAGCCTACATTCCCAACGCCCATCACGAACAGGTTGAGTTGTTTGATGTTTTCCTCAAAAAAGGTCTCGTGCAACGAGTTCAGCGCTTTCTTTACATCCTCCTTTTTTATGACTGCAGAAATGTTCCGTTCCGAGGCCCCTTGGGCAATGGCACGAATATTTACGTTGTTTTTACCTAGGGTGCTGAACATTTTACCGCTCAATCCTTGGTGACTTTTCATGTTGTCACCGACCAAGGCCACGATGGTCAAGTCTTTTTCTACGATGACGGGCTTTATTTTTTTTGTGGAGATTTCAAATTCGAAAGTCTCGTTTACGGCTTCGGCCGCCAAATCCACATCTTCATCGGCTATACCGACACAAATGGAGTGCTCGGAAGATGCTTGTGTAATAAGGACAATGCTGATGTTCTTTACCGAAAGTGTTTCGAAAAATCGTTTGGATATGCCGGGGATGCCTATCATTCCGGGGCCTTCCAAAGAAAGCAAGCTAATGTTTCCTACATGGCTGATTCCCCTGACCGTTTTCCCGTTGCCATTGTTATTTTTGGCAATCAAGGTGCCTGGACTTTCAGGGTCGAACGTGTTTTTGATGGCGATGGGAATCGCCTTGCCCAATACGGGCTGAATTGTTGGAGGGTATAGTACTTTGGCTCCAAAATGGGACAGCTCCATCGCTTCTTGATAGCTGATGTTGGCTACACATTTGGCCTGCTTGACCAATTTTGGATTGGCGGTGTACATGCCACTAACATCGGTCCATATTTCCAAAATCTCCGCATCCACTGCAGCAGCGATAATGGCTGCTGTATAGTCGGAGCCCCCACGTCCTAAAGTGGTTTGGTCACCGTTTTTACTGGACGCCACAAACCCCGGTAGCATGGTAATCTGCTTCGTATTGGATGCAAAGAACTCTTCGCAATTGGCATTGGTGATTTTAAAATCCACGTTGGCCTTTCCAAAATGGGAATCGGTTTTAATGAGTTTCCGGCTATCCTTGAACGCAACATCCAAGCCTTCTGATTTAAGAAATTCGCTTATGATAAAGGATGAAAGCAATTCGCCGTAACTCACAATTTTGTCGGATAGCTTTGGTGTAAGCTCGCCGATTAAAAAGGCTCCTTCCAACAGGGTTTCCAGAATATTGAGTTCACTCTTTACTTTGCTCAAGGCTGCACTTTGCGACTTTACGGGAATCAATTCCCGTATGGCTGAAATATGCCTGTCCTCGATTTCCTTAAGACTTTCTGTATAGCTGATATCTTGTTGGGATGCAGAACGAGAAGCTTTGAGCAGTAGGTCGGTTATACCTCCAAATGCCGAAACCACAACGGCGATCTGCCCATTGTTTTGATTGCTTAAGATGGATTTGACCTTATTTATATTCTCTGGATTGGCAACGGAAGTGCCTCCAAATTTTAAGACTTTCATGATAAAATATTGTTGTGAAAAATTGAAAATAGATTAAAAAAACGGACGGAATTATATATAGCAGATTACCCCAAAGGGGTGGTAGTAGTAATAGTGAAGGTAGATGAAAAAGGATTCATCAAATTAAAGTTAATATCCGTTTGTTTTAACTGCATTGCTCTGTAATGAGATGATAAATGTAGTACTTTTGTGTGCTTCATCAAATCATCGGTGTTGTTTTTTGCGAAATCCTTAAGAATAAACAATTTTTTTTATTGAATGAAAATATTTTCTGCCCATCAAATCTATCAAGCTGATAAATCCACAATACAAAAAGAACAGATAAAGAGTGAAGAACTCATGGAAAGGGCGGCAGCCCAGTTGTTCGAATGGCTTCATTCACGTTTAAGGGGTACCCAAGTCAATATTCAATTGTTCTGCGGCATCGGGAATAATGGTGGAGATGGCATGGCATTGGCCAGAATGTTGCACGAACATGGTTATTCCATCAAGGTATACGTAGTAAATTATAGCGATAAACGTTCGGAAGATTTTCTGTTGAACTTGGAACGGTTGAAAGATCTTAAGGTGTGGCCTGACTTTATAAATGAGGAGAGCGATTTGCCGGAGCTTTCCCCCAACGATATTGTGGTAGATGCCATTTTTGGTATTGGACTCAACCGTGCTCCCGATGATTGGGTGGGAAAATTGATTGGACATATCAATGACTCTCGTGCATTTGCACTTTCTGTGGATGTTCCTTCTGGTCTGCCGGTAGATAAGACACCTTGGAATGCATCCTATGTGATACAAGCGAGTTATGTTTTGAGTTTTCAATTGCCCAAACTGATTTTCTTTTTGCCGGAGACAGGGGTTTACGTTAACCAATGGGAAGTACTTGATATTGGGTTGAACCCCGAATTTATTGCCAATACTGAAGCGGATTTTGAACTAATCGGGCGACCCGAGGTATTGCCCATGTATCGCCCTAGGCTAAAGTTCTCCCACAAGGGAACCTACGGACATTCGGTAATAGTTGGAGGAAGCTATGGTAAGATTGGTGCCGTACAATTGGCGAGCAATTCCTGTTTGAGTGTGGGAAGTGGTTTGGTCACAGCTTTTGTTCCCAAATGCGGATATGACCCTTTGCAAACTGCAGTACCCGAAGTGATGGTGCTGACAGGTTCACGGGACAAAAATATTTCGAGAATAGAGATTCCTTTTGAGCCTACCGTGGTCGGAATAGGAGTTGGTATTGGACAGGATGATGATACGGTTGATGCTTTTTCCTCATTTTTGAGAAACATTAAATCACCTATGGTCATCGATGCGGACGGCTTGAATATTTTATCGAAGAACCCAGAACTGTTGAAAGATGTTCCTCAATTATCTGTACTGACGCCCCACCCAAAGGAGCTGGAACGGTTGATTGGCCATTGGGAATCCGATTTTGAAAAGTTGGAAAAGACCAAGTCATTTGCAAAGCAGCATAATTTTGTTGTCGTAATCAAAGGGGCGCATACGATTACCATATATAATGATAAAGGTTATGTGAACACAACCGGAAACCCAGGAATGGCGACGGCGGGAAGCGGAGATGTCTTAACTGGTATGATAACGGGGCTTATGGCTCAAGGGTATCCGTCCGTTGAAGCTGCTATATTCGGTGTGTACTTACACGGGTTGGCTGGCGATTTGGGAGCTTCAACCAAAGGGTATGAAGCCCTGAAGGCTTCAATTTTAGTGGATAATATTGGGAATGCATATGCCGACCTCCTCCGACAACCGGAAATGGAACAGAAAGAGAATAGTAATTAAGATTTCTTTTCTCCAGTAAAGGTCTTAAGTCTTTTTTGTATCCATGCCAAGGCATTGTCAAACTCGATAAAGAATTCCATGGGCTTTTTATAGAACATTTTTTCAATATTGAAATTGTGCATGTCTATTTCCTTTTTGGAAACAATAGCGAACGCCTTCAAATTGTCCAGTCCTCTTAGGTAGTTGTATACGGTGGGGTCGATTGCGTAGGAGTTTTTTCTTAAGCTGATATAGCCAAAATCACGGTCTCTAAAATGGATTTCAGATATTCCGATGATTTGATATGTTCTTTCCAATGTAATTGTGGCGCCCTCGTTGAAGGAAGCAACCATGTAGTTTTGATAAACCTGTACGGTTCCTACTTCCAGCTGGTACTCGCGTACCACCACGGTCTTCTTTTTAGAAGTTATTTTCATCCCCAAATGTAATTATAGTGTCTCGTCTACGAAATTAGAGGGGAAGGAAGGCTGGTGGAAAAATAATAGATTAAACGCTAAAATATCTTATGTATGGTAATCCCGAGTCGTAAAACAGGATTAAGTATAACTCCTAGGTTTTTTAAAACGATACTATCCTTTACCTGATTTTACATCTGGACAAGGAGATATATCCACCCTAAAGATTGTTGGGAGGATTTGTGATCAAGAATTTTGTCCTTTCCCAGAATAATTTTGCGGTAAGATGCTTTGGTACGGTAAAATCAGCTAAAAGCAATAAGTTTCTCTTGAACTGTTCAAACTCACTTTTGTTCGTTGTGTTGGCATCAATAGGGTAGTACGCCATACCCCAATTAGGAAAGCTTCTTTCTACATTGTCATCTTCAGAAAACATATGTACGTTCTTGTGGCGTTCGTCCAACTTAATTTTCTCGTAAAGGTCAAGGACTTTTGCCTTGTCACCTTCCAGAACTTGGATAAATCCACCCATATAATAAATAAGGCAACCTGTTATATTGTCGCGTTTATTGTTGCTTCTGGATTGTTCCAATAAGAGACCCATTTCATGGCTGTCCATTGGTTCTACGATTTCCGATTCGTAGGTTAGTGTATAGGTCATCGGTTGTGGTTAAATAAACCACAAACTTAATTTTTTAAAGGGCAATGGACAAGCTGTTTGATTAAATTGTGATTTTTTTGGCTAAGTGGTCCGGTCCTTTATGTTAGGTCTCATATCAAATCAAATTAAGAGATAGTGGATTTCTGGAACAAAAAAAAGCTGGCAATCGCCAGCTTTTCATTTTGCATTATCTGTGCAATTACTTTTCAGCTTCAGGGGATTTTTCAGCTTTTTCTATTTTGATGGTGAGCTCTTCTTTTTTCTCATCCAAGTCCATAAAAATACTGTCTCCTTCCTCCAACTTGGAGTTTACGATTTCCTCGGCCAAGGTATCCTCAATATATTTTTGGATGGCTCTTTTAAGAGGTCTCGCGCCATATTGCTTATCAAAACCTTTATCGGCAATGTAATCCTTGGCTTTGTCGGAAAGCGTCAAGTCATAACCGATTTCCTTGATTCTTTTATAGAGCTTGTTCAGTTCTATATCAATGATTTTGTGGATATCCTCTCTTTCCAAGGCATTGAAAACGACTACATCGTCTATCCTGTTCAAGAATTCAGGAGCAAATGCTTTTTTCAAGGCATTTTCGATAACGCTTTTCTGGTGGTCGTCGGCCTGCGCCTTTTTTGCAGCGGTACCAAAACCAACACCCTGTCCAAAATCCTTCAATTGTCTTGCGCCGATATTGGAAGTCATGATTATGATAGTGTTCCTAAAATCAATTTTGCGTCCAAGACTATCGGTTAGGAAACCATCATCCAACACTTGCAGCAACATATTGAATACATCGGGGTGGGCTTTCTCCACTTCATCCAATAAAATCACTGAGTAAGGCTTACGTCGAACTTTTTCGGTCAACTGTCCGCCTTCTTCGTAACCTACATATCCCGGAGGTGCTCCTACCAATCTTGAAATGGCAAATTTTTCCATGTATTCGCTCATATCAATTCGTATCAAGGCATCTTCGGAATCGAATAGCTCCTTGGCCAAAATTTTTGCCAATTGAGTTTTACCAACACCTGTCTGTCCCAAGAAAATGAACGAGCCAATAGGTTTGTTCGGGTCTTTAAGCCCGGCACGGTTCCGTTGGATTGCCCTTGCTACCTTGGATACGGCTTCATCTTGACCGATTACAAATCCTTTGATAAGATTGGGCAGTTCGGCCAATTTGTTACTTTCGGTCTGTGCTATCCTGTTAACGGGGATGCCACTCATCATAGAAACCACATCGGCAACATTGTCCTCGGATACGGTTTCCCTATGAAGTTTGCTTTCTTCCTCCCATCGTTCTTGAGCGGTTGCCAAATCTTTTTCCAAACGTTTTTCATCGTCTCTTAGCTTGGCAGCCTCCTCGTATTTCTGTTTTTTAACAACGCTATTTTTGAGTTCACGAACATCTTCGAGCTGGCTTTCCAGTTCCAAGATTTGTTTGGGAACGTCCATATTGACGATGTGTACTCTCGACCCAGCTTCATCCAAAGCATCAATGGCCTTGTCCGGTAAAAAGCGGTCAGTCATGTAACGGTTGGTCAATTTAACGCAGGCCATAATGGCTTCGTCCGTATAATTTACATTGTGGTGTTCTTCGTACTTGCCTTTGATGTTCATCAAAATTTCAATGGTTTCCTCCACGGATGTGGGCTCTACCATTACCTTTTGAAAACGACGTTCCAAAGCACCGTCTTTCTCTATGTATTGTCTGTATTCGTCCAACGTAGTGGCACCGATACATTGTATTTCACCTCGTGCCAACGCGGGTTTGAACATATTGGAGGCATCCAAGCTTCCAGTTGCACCACCTGCGCCAACAATAGTGTGTATCTCATCAATGAACAAGATGATATCATCGTTTTTTTCCAGCTCGTTCATTACAGCTTTCATGCGCTCCTCGAACTGGCCACGATATTTTGTACCGGCCACTAAAGAGGCAAGGTCCAAGGTTACCACTCGCTTATTGTAAAGTATGCGGGAAACCTTTTTGTTGATGATTCGCAATGCCAGACCTTCGGCAATAGCACTCTTACCAACTCCGGGCTCACCGATAAGCAATGGGTTGTTTTTTTTACGTCTGCTCAATATTTGGGAAACACGTTCAATTTCCTTTTCCCTTCCCACAACGGGGTCCAATTTGTTCTCTTCGGCCAAACGGGTAAGGTCGCGTCCAAAATTGTCCAGAACCGGGGTCTTGGATTTTTTGTTTCCTTTTTGTGCAGCGCTTCCGGAACCGAAAGAACCTTCTTTACTATCTCCCATATCATCTGTGTCCCCAGGAAAAGATTCCGCTTGTGGGGTGTCTATGTAGTCATCGTCACTGGTGATCATGGACTTGAACTGTTCCTTGACATTGTCGTAGTCCACCTTGAGTTTGTGCAATAACTTGGTTGTTGGATCATTCTCGTTTCTTAGGATGCAGAGCAACAGGTGTGCGGTGTTTATAGAAGAACTCTGGAATAGTTTCGCTTCCAAAAAGGTTGTCTTTAACGCTCTTTCCGCTTGGCGGGTCAAGTGAAGATTCTTCTTGTCCTTTTGCATCGTTCCTGTATTTGGATTCGCCGGGCTAAGGATTTCCACCTTTCTGCGCAGGTGGTCCAAATCCACATCGAGTGCATCCAATATATTTATGGCTTTGCCATTTCCGTCTCTTAAAAGACCTAGCATAAGGTGCTCCGTGCCAATAAAATCATGGCCCAGTCTAAGGGCTTCTTCCTTGCTGTATGCTATAACGTCCTTTACGCGGGGGGAAAAATTGTCGTCCATACGTTTCTTTTTCAGCAATTAAAATTAATAAAAGTATTGTTATGGTGGTCAAATACCGTACCCTAATTCGATAAAGTAGTGGTAAATGTCGGAATAATTCATGTTTTCTGGGTATTTAACAAAGCTTTATTATCGCATTGTTGATAATAGCTGTAATGTTGATAATTTTTTTAATAAAGTATTCGCAAAGGGTTATAAAGGCTGCTATTTTCTGTATATTGCCATGATAATTTAACCACAAAAAATCTATAATAAATAAGCATGGCGGAAGGAGAAAAGTTAATTCCCATTAATATTGAGGATGAGATGAAATCTGCCTACATTGATTATTCAATGTCGGTCATTGTGTCACGTGCCCTGCCAGATGTTCGTGATGGTTTAAAGCCTGTCCACCGTAGGGTGCTCTACGGAATGCACGATTTGGGTGTAAGGTCCAATAGTTCGCATAAAAAGTCCGCCCGTATCGTGGGTGAGGTTTTAGGTAAGTATCACCCACATGGTGATTCTTCAGTATATGATACCATGGTGCGTATGGCCCAGGAGTGGAGCCTTAGGTATATGTTGGTGGATGGTCAAGGTAACTTTGGTTCCGTGGACGGAGACAGCCCAGCGGCCATGCGTTATACTGAGGCCAAAATGCGCAAGATCGCAGAGGAGATGTTGGCCGATATCGATAAGGATACCGTAGATCATCAACTCAATTTTGATGATACCATACAGGAACCTACCGTATTGCCGACCCGTATCCCCAATTTATTGGTGAACGGTGCTTCTGGTATTGCAGTGGGTATGGCTACCAATATGCCTCCGCACAACCTTCGTGAGGTGGTAGATGGTACAGTAGCTTACATCGATAACAATGATATAGAAATAGATGAGCTCATTACGCACATTAAAGCTCCTGATTTTCCTACCGGGGGAATCATTTATGGATATGATGGCGTAAAAGAAGCTTTTCATACAGGACGAGGCCGTGTCGTGATGCGTGCCAAGGCAACCATAGAGGAAGTTCAGGGGAAGGAAAGTATCGTTGTTACCGAAATCCCTTATCAAGTGAACAAGGCGGACATGATCAAGAAGACCGCCGACCTTGTGAACGAAAAGAAAATAGAAGGCATATCCACTATTAGGGATGAGTCCGATAGAAACGGGATGCGTATCGTATATATTTTGAAGCGTGACGCCATTCCGAACATTGTACTTAACATGTTGTACAAGTACACCGCACTTCAATCCTCTTTTAGTGTCAACAATATTGCGCTTGTCAATGGCAGGCCGGAATTGTTGAACCTTAAGGATATTATCCACCATTTTGTGGAGCATAGGCACGAAGTCGTGGTTCGCAGAACCAAGTACGAGCTCAAAAAAGCGGAAGATCGTGCCCATATCTTGGAAGGGCTCATCATTGCTTCCGACAATATCGATGAGGTAATCGCCATTATTAGGGGTTCTTCCAACGTAGAGGAGGCCCGTACCAAATTGATGGAGCGTTTCAAATTGACCGAGGTTCAGGCCAAGGCCATTGTTGAAATGCGTTTGCGTCAGCTTACCGGACTGGAGCAGGACAAGTTGCGCGAAGAGCATGCCGAACTTTTGAAGACTATCGAAGATTTGAAGGATATTCTTGAAAAGAAAGAACGTAGAATGCAGATCATCAAAGATGAGCTTCTTGAAGTAAAGGAGAAGTATGGTGATGACAGAAGGTCCGAAATCAACTACGCGGGCGGTGATTTGAGTATCGAGGATATGATTCCGGATGAACAAGTGGTCATCACGATTTCGCATGCCGGCTATATCAAAAGGACATCGCTTACCGAATATAAGACCCAAAATAGGGGAGGTGTTGGTCAAAAAGCATCCTCTACCCGAAATGAGGATTTCTTGGAGCACCTGTTCGTGGGTACCAACCACCAATACATGCTGTTCTTTACCCAAAAAGGAAAATGTTTCTGGATGCGCGTATTCGAAATCCCAGAAGGAAGCAGAACATCCAAAGGTAGAGCCATCCAAAACTTGATCAATATAGAGCAGGATGACAAGGTCAAGGCATTTATCTGTACGCAAGATCTCAAAGATGAGGATTATGTGAACAGTCACTATGTCATTATGGCAACCAAAAAAGGGACGGTAAAGAAAACTTCATTGGAGCAATATTCCCGACCACGTCAGAACGGTATCAACGCGATAACCATACGTGATGAGGATGAGTTGTTAGAAGCAAAATTGACTACGGGAACCAGTCAAATATTCCTTGGTCTTAAATCAGGGAAAGCTATTCGTTTTGAAGAATCCAAAACCAGACCGATGGGAAGAAATGCATCTGGTGTAAGGGGTGTGACTTTGGCCGATGACAATGATGAAGTGGTAGGAATGGTTTCTGTCCATAATTTCGAGGATGACATTCTTGTGGTTTCTGAAAGAGGTTATGGTAAGCGTTCCAATATTGAAGACTACAGGATTACCAACAGGGGAGGGAAAGGTGTGAAGACCATTTCCATCACCGAGAAAACAGGAGGTCTTGTGGCCATCAAGAACGTTACCGATACGGATGACCTGATGATTATCAATAAATCGGGTATCGCCATCCGAATGGGTGTGGAAAATCTTAGGGTTATGGGAAGAGCCACGCAAGGGGTTCGCCTGATCAATCTTAAGGACAATGATTCTATTGCAGCTGTTGCCAAAGTGATGAAAGAGGATGACCCAGTCGACGAAGATGATATCTTGGATATCGAAGTCAAAGGGGAAGATGGCACGGCTATTGATGATAATACGGACGAAAAAGAATAATTAATAATCGATAAACACTAAATAATTTCAATTTTAAACATGAGAACAAGAATATTAATGCTATTGGCCGTAGGGGTATCTGCAATAGGATTTGCCCAGAAGGATGAGATGAAGACGGCAGAAAAAGCTCTTAAGGATGGTGATGCTGCCGCTGCAAAAGCTGCTTTGGTAAGCGCTTCCTCTACAATCGGTTCGGCCAAGGAGAAAGATCAGGCCGAGTATTATGCCCTATTGGGAAATGCAAACTACGAGTTGGCCAAAAAGGGTGAGGTTTCTGCATTTCAAGAAGCTGTTGACGCCTATAACAAAGTCATCGAGATAGAAGAAGCGGATGGTAAATCCAAATATACTTCAGTGGCCCAAGAAAAAATGGGCCAAATGACTGCTGATTTGGTAAACTCTGCCGTTGAGGACAACAATAACAAAAAGTTCGGTGATGCAGCGGAGAAATTATATATGGGCTACAAATTAAGCCCTAAGGATACCGTATATCTTTATTATGCCGCCAGCAGTGCGGTAAACGGTCAGGATTACGAAGATGCCTTGAAATATTACAAGGAACTTAAGGACTTGGGTTACAATGGTGAGTCTACAACATACACTGCCGTAAACGTCGAATCCGGTGAAACCGAAAGCATGGACAAGGCAACTCGTGACCTTTATGTAAAAGCGGGAACCCACAAAGATCCTAAAGAGGAGGTAAGCCCTTCCAAAAAACCTGAGATCGTTAAGAACATTGCGTTGATTTATCAACAAATGGGAGAGAACGAAAAAGCTATTGAAGCTTACGCAGATGCACGAGCTGAAAATCCAGAAGATGTAAACTTGGTATTGGGTGAAGCCAACCTATACTATGCCATTGGGGATAAAGAGAAGTTCAAGGAATTGATGGGACAAGCATCTGCTATGGCTCCTGACAATGCCGATTTGCTATACAATATTGGTGTGATCAATATGGAGCAAGGAAACTTGCAAGATGCAAGGGATGCCTACAAAAAAGCCTTGGCCATTGATCCAGGTTATATCAATGCGCTATTGAACCTTTCCACCACCTATGTGAACGAAGGTAATGGTCTTATTGATGAAATGAACGCACTGGGAACCTCCAAAGCCGATATCGCCAAGTACGATGAGCTTAAGGAGAAAAAGGACAGCTTGTTCAAAGAGGGAGCTGCTGTATTGGAAGATGCATTACAGTCAAACCCGGATAACGAAAGTATCTTGACCCAGTTGAAAAACATTTATGGGGCTTTGGGTGACAATGAAAACTTCATGAGAATCAAAAAGCTTTTGGGAGAGTAATTATGTATTAACTTCCTGTAAAAAATGAGCCTCGATAATTCGGGGCTTTTTTTATATCACTTTTTTGATGACCCGTAATTGATGGGTGTACAATTTTTCTTCGGAATTGAATATGCCCGTATGGTCTATCCGGTCAATTCTAACGTGTCCGTTTACGTGGATAATGTAATTGTCCTTCAAAATAATGCCGACATGGTCAATAACCCCCTCGTTATCATCAAAAAATGCCAAGTCTCCCGGTTCGCTTTCTTCAATAAAACTCAGTGCTTCTCCTTGCTTGGATTGACCTTCAGCAGTACGTTCCAACGTATGGCCATTTATTTTGTATACCATCTGCGTAAAACCGGAACAGTCGATTCCGAACGGAGTTTTGCCCCCAGCCAAATACGGCGCCTTTAAATACATGATGGCAACATCGACCAAGTTTTCCTTTGGGTTTTTATCTGCGTAGACATTGCCTTCAAAAGTATGGTTGAGCAGGGCAGAAGAATTTACCATAGAGCCCAAAAGGATGGGCAACAGCATACCATCCTTGGTGCAAATGTGAGAAATGATGTCAGAAGATATCTTTTGTGGAGCCTTATTCTCAATTTCGTTGTAGACCTCCTCGGAGATAAATCGAAATTGATTATTGGGAATCCAACCTTCAAACTTGTCATAAGCGGACCTGATCTTGCTCCATTTTTTCCTACTCTCCAAAACTTTAAAATGCTCCCCGTATAATAACTGGGAAGACATTTCGGCACAATCGTCCGGATTTGTTCTAATGGGAACAATACTTAGAGGACAAATTCCATATTGCATTTACTGTACAGATTGAATCACTAATTTCTTTCCAAAACAATGGATGATGCTCCACCACCGCCATTACAAATGGCCGCCGCTCCTAATTTGGCATTGTTTTGCTCCAATATATTCAATAGGGTGATGGTAATCCTGGCTCCAGAACAGCCCAATGGGTGTCCCAAAGATACCGCACCACCATTCACATTTACATTTGAATCACTAAGGCCAAGGATTTTCATATTGGCCAGACCCACTACCGAAAACGCTTCGTTGAACTCAAAATAATCAATATCCTCGATGGATACCCCTGCACGGTCCAACGCTTTTGGAAGCGCTTTTGCCGGAGCGGTCGTGAACCATTCTGGCTCATGGGCTGCATCGGCATAACCTCTAATGGTCGCCAATGGTGTTAAACCAAGTTCTTTGGCTTTCTCCTCGCTCATTAAGATAACTGCGGCAGCACCATCATTAATGGTTGAGGCATTTGCAGCGGTTACCGTGCCATCTTTAGAAAATGCGGGACGCAATGACGCTACCTTTTCCAGCTTAACATTTTTATACTCTTCGTCTTCGCTAACGATTATGGGTTCACCTCTTCGCTGAGGTACTTCTACAGAAACAACTTCATTATCAAATTTTCCACTTTTCCATGCCTCTGCAGATCTTTTGTAAGATTGGATTGCGTAGGCATCCTGGTCTTCCCTGCTAAATTTATATTCGGTTGCACATGCATCGGCGCAAACTCCCATGGCATTTTGGTCATATGCATCCACAAGACCATCTTTCTGCATACCATCCACCAAAGTGGCGGGACCGAACTTGGTTCCGCTTCTCATGTATGCATAATGAGGAATAAGGCTCATGTTTTCCATACCTCCGGCAACAACAATCGAATTTTCGCCCAAAGCGATGGATTGTGCTCCTTGCATAATCGTTTTCATTCCAGAAGAACAAACCTTGTTTACTGTGGTGCAAGGAACGGTATTGGGTATTCCGGCAAATATTGCAGCCTGTCTGGCCGGTGCTTGCCCGGTGCCTGCTTGTACCACGTTGCCCATTAAAACCTCTTCCACAAGTTCGGGCTTAAGGCCTATCTTGTCCAATGCTCCCTTTATGGCAACGGCACCTAATTTGGGTGCTGGAACCGAGGATAAAGCTCCCATAAAACTACCTATTGGCGTTCTTGCGGCTGAAACGATTACTACTTTCTTCATATGTGCATTTTTACTCCTGCGAAAATACTAAATTTAAATGCAAACGGATAAGAGGCCGGTGGAACAATACCTCATACCAGCAAGAGATATATCCACATCATTTTCCCAAGGGGTAGTTGAATGGGAATTAAAGAACTTGGATTGCCCGAGGTGATTATAGATTGAAGAGGAAGCTTTGGTTAAGTAAAATTGATATCAGGGGTGGAAAGCCTTATGACTGTATTTAATTAACGCTAAAAATAAGCAAGGCACAATTATTTAAGGTGGTACTTTTTTGATCTAACTTCTTCATAGATGGTTTTAACTTAATCTTTTTGATAAATTTAGCTCTACCAAAGTCAAAGACAAGATCAAACTATCTAACACCGCCGATATTGAATTGTTCAATGAGCCAATAAACACCGTTTGCCCACATTGCGGATGTTCTATCAATTTGATTCTCGCTTCCCTGGTACATTATCCAACTTTGAAGAGATTTCGACCAAAAAAAAATAGGAATGTCTTTTTTTGTGCGCTGGTTGTGATGAGCCAATTTTTTTAAAGTTTATAATCCTGGGTATTGAATCGAGTTCAGTAAATATAAATGACGATTACGAACTAATAGAAAGGCCAAAAATAAAGTTCAACATCAAATTAATGATTTGAAAGAAATGGCTGATATTGATGATGAAACCTTTGATGTGCTTACACAGATAATTATTGATGGCCATGATGGTTCGCATCCTCATTTGCCAAACCTTGGTCCAGATAGGGCAGAAATTCTACTGGAATTGATAAAGGACGTTATGTATCAGTTGTTTGTAAGGAAGGGCAAACTCAAAAAAGCTTCAGAACTTAGAAAGATCCAAATACAATCAAACTCATGAAAATTTAAGTCTGATTAACTTCTTTAAATCTTTTTTTTATACAAAAACAAAAAAGAGTTACATGAATTCACATGTAACTCTTTGATAATAAAGTCGGGGTGGCAGGATTCGAACCTGCGACCTCCTGCTCCCAAAGCAGGCGCGATAACCGGGCTACGCTACACCCCGATCTATTAAAATAGAAAAGCGGAGAGACTGGGACTCGAACCCAGGCAGCACTTACGCGCTGACAGATTAGCAATCTGCTCCGTTACCACTCCGGCACCTCTCCTATTATGTTCTATGAACGTGCACTCTGAAAATGCGGATGCAAATGTACCTTTTCAGATGTAAGATCGCAACTATTTTTTCACTTTTTTAATGGAACTTTTGTAATGCAACTGCTATTCAGGATATTCCACGCGCAAATGATAAATATTTGTAAGCTTTTGCTTGAGTACTTTCTTCACCATTTCAATCTCTTTTAACGTAATATTGGCGTTCAAGTATTGATTGGCCTGCATTTGACCTTTCACGATTTTCTCCACAAACTCATCAATGATAGTAAATGTAGGATTCTTCAAACTTTTTGATGCTGCCTCAACGGCATCGGACATCATTAATATTGCTGTTTCCTTCGAAAAAGGTATGGGACCCGGATACTCAAAATCACTCCTATCTACATCCTGTTCCAACTCTTGCTGTTTTTTGTAGAAATAGTAGACCAATGTTGTTCCATGGTGGGTTCTGATAAAATCTATCACTCTGTCGGGAAGCTTATTTTTTCTGGCAATCTCTATTCCATTGATCACGTGGTCAATAATGATTTTGGCACTTTCCTTTGGAGGAAGGTCATCATGTGGATTAACATTGGTGATTTGATTCTCCGTAAAGTAAGTAGGTCGTTCCATTTTACCAATATCATGATAAAGCGCACCTACCCTTACCAGCATTGCATTTGCCCCAATTTCGTTGGCAGCTGCCTCCGCTAGGTTGGCAACTTGCAAGGAATGATGAAAGGTTCCGGGTGCCTTGTCCGAAAGTTCTTTGAGCAATTTGGAGTTTGTATCGGAAAGTTCCAACAAGGACACATCGGATACAAGTCCAAAAATTTTTTCGAACATGTATATCAATGGTTGTGCAAAAAGCGTCAGCAACCCATTTAGAACAAACACACCGAATAATATCCATTCAATGTTGTCCATATTACCTTCATGTATCGCATGGAAAGCGAAATAGCCAACAATATATATCAACGTTATCTGACCTACCGAGATAAACAGGTTCGCCCTCTTATAAAGCTCAGAGGCCGTTAATATGGTAACTATACCCGTAATTATCTGCAAAAAGATATACTCAAAACTATTGGGTACTATAAAACCAAGGATAAGTACTGTTAATACGTGTACAAAAAGTCCCAATCTAGCATCAAAAAAGTTTTTTAAGATCAATGGTAGAATGCACAACGGAACCATATAAATAAAATCCTCATAATGCTTTACCATCAAGGTTGTGGCGACAACCATCAACAAGATGTTGAAGAAAATGAATGTTACCTTGTTATTGTTCTGAAAGATCTCGTTCCTGTATCGCTTCAAAAACAAAAACAACATAATGAGCACCAAAGCCACCAAAATGGTATACCCCAATAAAATGAAATAGTAATTGCTGCCCATCCACAGATCGGATTCATATTCATCCTTAAGGGAGTTAAGGATTTTAAAGTCATCATTCTCTACAATCTCCCCTTTGGAAATAATCAATTGACCCTGATCAACCTCTCCCCGTGTGTAGGATATTTTAGAAAGTTCTTCATTTAAGGCACTTTCCGTAAGCGTGTCATCGTAAAAAAGATTGGCCTTGAGACTACTTTTTAGTAAAGACTGTACACGTTCTGCCCCGTCTATCCCCACATCCGAAAAAAGCTCGGTTACCTTCTTTTTGGCCTGTTCAAGGCTCAAGTAATCACTTGGAGAAATGGGCTGTGCTTCATTACTCTTGACCACAACCGTGGATTTTGATTGCGGCAGGTTTTGAAAAATTCCACGGAGGTACACTTCATCAATAACTTCTTCAGAAGCGTTCCTCAAGGATTGTCTTTCCGAAGAGGTGTAGTTTCCTGATTGAAGAAGTGCATTTAATCCTTCCCGTACTTCTTGCTTTACATCAGAAATCAAGGACGCATTGTAGGTATAATAATCTGTTTTGTTGGCTCTAATGGAAGACTGTTCCTCCTGTATTTCCTTTTGGGTCTTTTGTATGGAAAAATCTATTGGGGCATAGAGGTTTTCATATTGCCAAGGTTTCCCTTTTTGAAACTCATACTTAAACTTGCCTCCTTTTGGAAAGAAAAAAACAATGAGTGCTACCGATACTACATAAAGGAAATACTTGTAGACCAGTGACTGGTGTTTATATACATTATCCAAAGTTTTTCCCATTCCATAAAACTGTTAGCTTCAAAAATAGAAAATTAATGTATAAGAACATTTTTTTGTAATGCTTACATGCCTATTGTACAGATCTATACTAGGGTTGGTTCCATGAGTTCTCTGAAAGTTTTTGTTTTTCTACCCAATAACCGCTCCAAGTCACCTGATTGATGTTCGAATTCACCTCCTTCGATAGCCAATACCCAACCTTTTATAAATTCGGCCACGTGACGGGCAACGCTTTTGGCAACCATCCCATCAATATATTTCTGGGCATAAATAGTGGTAAATGGAACTTGTTGTCCATTGATTTCCGATAGGATTTTTGCTATGTCGGAAAACGAAATGGCATGAGATTACCTAATGAATAGGTTTTATTTTCATGTCTAGGTGTCGAAAGTATTTCGGCGTGGGCTTCTGTCAATTCATCCCTTGTCGCTGGTACCATATTTCCACTGTTTGCCGGAAGGTTTATTCCAGTTTCAAAAGGATTGGGACCATAGTAAAACGATAAAAGGTCAGCAAAAGGCTGATGGTACAAGATAGTATAATCGAGCCCTGAGGATTTGAGCACTTGTTCCGTAAAAAGGTCGGATTCCGTGACTTCGGGCATAATCCGTCCCGAATCTTTTTTGCGCTCACTTTTTACAGATAATATACCAAAACCGTTGCGAGGGTTTGTTCCCCGAATTCTTTATGGGCTCCCTAATTTCCTTGGCCTCCACTAGGCCATAATGGCCAAAATCCAATCGAATTGATTCTGAATCATAAAAAAACAGGGTGACACCATAATCCTTTTTGAATGTGTCTTTGCCCATTTCTTCCCCTTCACCATATCTAAAATCCTTTTTCGAGATGGATACAAAAACCATATAGCCCCCAGGCCTCAGTTGGTTATAGCAATCCTTTATCAACTTGGTTCGTTCTTTGGGGCTCAATAAATGGATCAAAGAATAGCTGAATATTCCATCATACACTTCTTGATCAAATGGCATTGAACTGGTAGATCCATGATGTATTTTTATACGTTCTCCCAAATGCTCTTTTGCCATGGCAATTGCTGTTTCGGAAATCTCAATTCCAATTACCTCGAATCCATTGTCAATAAAAACCTTGGCATTTCTTCCGTAACCAAACCCCGGTACCAAGATTTTATTCAAACCGTTTTTCTTAAATAATTCCAACGTTTCAATAGCTGAATCCGCAGGTTTCCATCCCCACATTTCTTGCTTGTCCCGAAAGCTTGATTCCCAAAATTCTGTCAAAGTTACCCTTAGATTATTTGCAAATTTTGTCTTCCAAAACTTCACATTTAAAACCTGATTCCTTTACGATTGCTATAATTTTATCGGAATTGACTACATCTTCCATTCTTAAAATTGTATGTCCACAAGGAAATGCTACCTCTGTCTCATTAAAGTCAAAGTTGACTTTTAAATCAGTATTTTCTAATAGGATTCTACTTGAAACCCTATCTGCCTGAGTTTTGTTTGGAATATCAGTTATAAATACCTCGATCATTGGGTCATTGGATTAAAATTGTTCACTTGTTAGCTCCCTATTCACTACTGCTCCAGTTACATTACCACTATAAACGGCATTGGCAATGGAACGCATCATATTTGAATTATCACCGCAGGCATAGATACCCGGTACGGTAGTTTTTTGGAAATCATCAACTTTTATATAGCCTTGTTCGGTAAGTTCACAACCAAGGGAAACCGGCATATCTGAATGTTGTTTAAAAGGAACTACAGCATATGCAGCATCAGAAGATATTTTAGTGGTGTCGTCAAAAACTATATTTCGTAGGTGTCCATTTTTGTGTTCAAATTCGGAAATTTTCGTTTCTATGATTTTTATACCGTGCGTGTTTAGTTTATCAAGTTGTTCTGAATTAAAGTCAGCCCCTTCCGTGGTCAAAATCGTAATGTTGTCTGTTAGATTTTTGACCAATGAAGCAAGGTGGAATGCTTTTGCCCCGTTTGCAATAATGGCCGTGTTTTGGTTGCGGTATTCATAACCATGGCAATAAGGGCAATGGATAATAGAAATACCCCAACATGCTGCAAATCCTGGTATGTCCGGTATCATGTCTTTTATCCCTGTTGCAAAAATCAATTTTTTGGCATTGAATTTATCTCCTGCGTTTGTTGTGATTTCAAAGCCATTTTCACTTTTCCTCCCACTACTGGCAATCCCATTATAAAATTTAACTGTACCATATTTTTCAACTTGATGCTTGGCAAGCATTGAAATCTCTTTTGGTGTTTTTCCGTCCTGTGTTAAAAAGTTGTGTGAATGTGGTGTGCGTTCATTGCAAGGCATACCGCTGTCAATTAGTAGAACATGGCGCAAGGAACGTCCCAAAGCCATTGCAGCTGAAAGACCTGCATAGCTCCCACCAACTATAATTGTATCAAAATTGTTCGTATCCTTCATCTTAATTTTATTTAGTGAGCCTAATGGATTTACCTTCCATTCATTAAATATTATTGCAACACAGTCGCAATATTAATTTTTCAAATGTAGTATTGTTTTTGTAATATTGCAACATAGTCGCAATAAAAATATGAAGCGTAGAAATACACACTCAACAGCGGAGGTTTTTGAAGTTCTCAAATCGTCGGGAAATGCACTAAGCCACGATATGATACAGGAAAATATTGGTTCCGATATAGACAGGGCCACCATTTACAGAGTACTAAATAGGTTCTGTGAGGATGGAAAAGTGCACAAGATCATTGGGGATGATGGAAAACAATATTTTGCAATTTGCCACAATTGTGGAGAGAAAAAGAAAGTACACTCCCATAATCATATTCACTTCAGATGTTTGCAATGCGGTAAGGTCGAGTGTTTGGAAAGGGATTTGGCCGTCCCGCTACCTGAAGGCTATGTTGCCAAAGTTCATAATCTTGTGATTTCCGGTTTTTGTAACAACTGTTCTTAAGAGCACCTTCCTTTTTAGTATGGCATTCTGCTATTCTTCCCTGCATCAATCTCTTAGAACCTAGTAAATGGCGTTTAAATTACCGAAAGATGTTTTCAGTAGTGGGATACATCAAACTATTAATAAATTTAATAAAATGTCACATATTTGAGACATATTTCATGAATTTGGGTCATGATAAACACTCGAACTAAAATTATAGCTGCCGCAGTGAAGTGTTTTAGGAACAACCCGTCGGATACTTTGGAAAAGGTTGCTGAAGAAGCTGGGGTTTCCCGTAGAACACTGCATCGCTATTTTGAAAATCGTGAGGATTTGATCGAATCCTGCAAAAACGAGATGTTGGTCAGTTGTAACAAGGCTATGACATTAGCCTATGAAAGTGATTCTGACCCGATTAAAAAAATAAGGAACATGCTTTTTGCGGCTATTGAGCAAGGGGCCAGTTATGCATTCGTTAAAAGAATATACGAACGCAGTAACTTCTCCGATTTGGAAAGAAAAAAGGAATTTGAATCCGATGATGTCAAATCAAATTGGTTGAACCTTATCAAAGAACTTCAAAAGGCTGAACGCATCAACACGGAACTGACCATCCCTTGGATTTTTAATTTGTTCGGCTCCATCATTGAGACTGCAGTCTATGCCGTCGAATCCGGGGATGTCGCCAAGAACGATAGTAGAAATTTTGCTTGGACCTCCTTTAAGGGAGCCATCGGATTAAAGGAATAAAACCATATTAATATGAATCCATACACAACAGAGAGTCTTATAAAACAACTGTCAGGTTTTTCCAGTCACTTGCAAAAAGTCAATGGCATACACATCCACTATGTCATGGGAGGAAGCGGAGAACCCTTACTACTCTTACCAGGTTGGCCCCAGACCTGGTGGTCATACCATAAAATAATGCCTTTATTGGCCGAAAAGTATACTGTAATTGCGGTCGACCTGCGTGGGATGGGCGATAGTGACAAACCTGAGGGAGGATATTCCAAGAAGAACATGGCCGATGATATCGTGGAATTAGTAGCTGCTTTAGGATATGATAGGGTACATATGGCAGGACATGACATTGGAGCCAATGTGGCCTATTCGTTTGCCGTCAATCATCCGGAAAACATTGATAAACTGATTCTTCTGGATACACCTCCCCCTGATGAAAATATGTATCGGCTTCCCATGTTGCCCGTTGGGACTCCCGTGTACCCTTGGTGGGTGGCTTTTAATCAGTTGAATGACCTCCCTGCTCAGCTACTGGAAGGACGTTTTGGGTTGTTGTTGGACCATCTGTTTGATAAGTTACTCATCAATAAAAAGGGCATCAGTGATTTTGACCGCTCCGTCTATCTTCAACACTATAACCATAATGAAAATATAAGAGCGGCCAATGCCTGGTACCAAACCTTTGGTCAAGATATTGCGGAACAGAAGACCTCTCCTAAAATTAAAAATTCAACAATGGGAATTGTATCATCCGCTAATTATGACATTCTGGATAATTTTCTGTCCAATAATGCTCATGAACATGAAATAATGGAGATTAAGGATTGCGGTCATTTTCTTCAAGAGGAGAGCCCCGAACAAATTGCAAGTGCAATCTCGGATTTCTTGAATTAGACTTACATAATCAATACTATGATGACTGAAGCAAATAAAATAATTCTACAGAAAGCAAATGAAGCTGTTTCCAAAGGGGATTATGAAGAATTTCTTCAATACTGCACCGATGATACCAAATGGATATTTGTAGGTGACCAGATGCTAAATGGAAAGGAAGCGGTCCGAAAATGGATGTACAACGAATATATAGAACCACCACAAAATGAGGTTGAAAATTTGATTGCCGAGAACGATTACCTTACGGCAATCGGTAAAATTGCTGTGATGACCGAAAACGGAGATAGAACTATATTCTCTTATTGTGATGTATGGCGGTTTCGTGATGGAAAAATGGCCGAACTAAAAGCTTTTGTAATCGAGTACGAGAAATTGAACTTATAAAGAGGATAATGAAAGAGGAGTAAATTAACAGTACTTGCTACAAGTACAAATTGACCAATTTTACACTATGCCTTCACATACTTCAGAATCTCGACGTTAACCCCAATCCATATTCCCTTCCATTGTAAAAGGGCATCACTATTCCTGATGTTTTTTCCTTGTCCTTGAAAATTGTTTTCTTGATCATTGGATGAAACCAATACGCAATTTTAGTACTTAGGATTCCGATTCCCGCACCTGTGGCAATATCGGTCAACCAATGTTTTTCGTTGTGCAATCTGAACAAACCTGTGCCCAAAGCAACCACATAGCCGGCAACTCCGTACTAAACCGATATGTCCTTATATTCTTGATACAAAAATTCGGCACCCATAAAAGCCGTAGCGGTATGCCCTGAGGGAAAGGAGGTAGAGGAGGAGCCATCCGGTCTAGTGACCTTTGTGGTTTTTTTAGGATGTTTACAGATCCTCCCATAAGGAGATATGCCGTTCCCAAAACAATGGTCCGATCCTTAATAATATGTTTTCCTTGTATGCCCATAGCATTTAAGACATATACAGATACAAACGGACTGTACTGAGAGAAATCGTCTATATTGAATTTCTTATCATCATTCTCCCTAAATTCATTTTTTGTTCTGTAATCAATATCCTTTAAAGTAAGACTCTCTTGTCCAATAACTCCATATCCGATTAAAGCAGATGAGATGATAAGCGATTTGTAATTGAATGCATTGGAGGTATTGTTTTTTGTTGAATCAATGGAAGCGTTTTGTCCGAGGGGTTTATCTCTCTTTCGTATAGCATTTCGAACTCGTTTGTAAGTACCCAACTCACGCAGTTTTTCAAACTGCCAATGTAAATTGAAGACAAGAGTGGGAAATGGTGCCTGCCGTGCCATTCGGGAACTTTTTGGGTGCATTCCCAATATATAAAATGCCTTCTCGGCCAAACTAAAATTAAATTCATTCTTCTTAAATTATAGGATTTATATTGTTTCCATAAAAGGAGTCTGCTATACTATGATAATTGATATGGGTAAATTAACTCTGTTGTAGGCACCAATGTACAGTGTGCTATGGATGGATATTGAAATTATAAGAACAAAAAATAGTCCATATCCCTTTATCATTCTTGGATTTGTACTTACAATTAAAATGAATAATAGATGATTCAAAAAAAAAATACAAGTTGATTAACCGGATAATCAACATACAATGATAAAACAGCCCATTTCATTTAAACAACGGTTCGGTAAATGGGAGGGGTCTACACAGCATAAAGGGTTAAACCAGCCATTAGAATTGGCTTTTTTGTCATATTTCACAAATTGAACCACAGGAGGTAGGGTCAAGTAAAGGTCGCTACGGCAGAATTGATATCGAAGGTCTCCTGTTTCAAGGAAGACAATAGATAGGATACAATATCCTTTTCTGAGAAGGAGGATTTGTACACAAACCTGATGGCACTGCTATTGGCGTAACATAGATTGTTCTCCTTTGTGCCGTCCACCACATAAGGAATGTCATAGTATTGTGCCACCCGTTTTATAAACTCTTTTTTGATGGTCAGGGAAGCTAGTTCATCCCTAGAGTATAGGGATATACCGGACTTTTTGACGAATATTTCCGAAAGAGTGACGGTCATGAAATTCTATTCATTTTTGTTTTGAAAGTATTCGATTTTTAGTTGGAACATCTCAGCCATTTTTGTGGCCCTGAATTTTGCTTCTTCGGCTTTCTCCCCGGCAAAGTTTTCATCAACGGTTTCAAAAAAAAGTAATTTCCAACGATTAAAATGTTCGGCTTGCACCGGTAGTTGAACATGAGGCGCGAAGGGACTTCCATTATAGGTATGCTCCTCCAAAAGCACCGTTTGCCAGAAACGGTACATTTTTTCCAAGTGGGTGGGCCAATGGTTGCCTATAACCTTATTGAATATGTCGGCCAATAAATCATCTTGACGGACCTTTCCATAAAAACAGTCAACCAATTGTTTAATGTCCTCCAAGCTTTCAATATCTTTTATTGCTTTCATTTGTTTTATGGTAGTAGTATTCTATTGTTTAGCTTTTGTCTGTGTCCCAAACAATATTGGTGGATAGTGGCCAAAGTTATGAAGAATCGACATAATCAGGATAAATTTATCCGAAATAAGACGAGTTTATGAAACCAACCATCAGAACGGAAAAAGGAGAGGGTAAGGAGAGTCCCATAATCTAGCTTTGGACGATGTGGTAATCGGGTATCCGGGAAGTTCATCAACAACAATGGCCTTACCATATATGGAACAGGATTACCGTGGTATTGAACATAAGACTCAGAATCAAAAAATTAAAAGTGGTCAAGGGTTTTAATTGGGCCAGTACCGCACCGTTGAATGCCATACAAAATATGGTCACCAAAAAGAGCAGAACCATTTTAAGAACCATGTCCATGGACCCCATTAAGAGGACCATGGCTGCTACTGAACCGACACAGCTCTGACCGATAATGGCAATGGTGGAATAGCCCAATTGGCTTTTTTTAAATTCGTTGTACGCTCTGTAGTACAGTTTTTTCATTGCGTTAGTTCTGTATTTATTCCCAGAATGGATCGTTGGTATTGTCATTGAATTTTTCATCGTTATGCTTTTTTATTATGATGTTCATTTGGGTGTCCGTGGCGACTTGTTGAATATGGTTGAAAAGCTGTCTTTCCTCGAAACGTATATACTCTTCCAGTGTTTCCTCGATTTGGCCCAAGGTCTCAAGGGCTGCTTTCTTCTCAGTAAACAATCGGATTAGCCTTCTGTGATCTGAAAGTACCTTTTTTACCCACGGATGATCGTTTCCCACTATGGGGAAGATGTGCGTTTCCTCAAGTTCGAAATGTGGGACCAGATGGGTTGCATAAAACCAATCCATATACAACTTGATACGTTCCAAGGAAATATTTTTTGACAGTCCCGCTCTGATTTTCCAACAGAGGAGCAAACCGTGATGGTGCTCACGGCTTACTCCCTGAAGGGCTCTGTGGCGTTTGATAGGTGGGCGGTCCATAAAAAGATTAGTTGTTCAACAAACTTTTTTCAAGCTGTTCGGACTTTGGAAACAGGATGTTATTCTCCAGATGGATGTGTCGATGGAGATCCTCTTCAAATTCCTGTAATAGGGAAAATGCCACCCGATAGGTATTACAGGCATCTGTGGGAGGTGTGTAGGTATCGCTCAATTCCGAGATTTTACGGAAGCGGTCTCCCTCATTATCATGTTCCTGCATCATCATTTGAATGGGGTTCTTAACTGTCCCAAAATTGGGAATCTCTAAAGTATCGGTCCCCGTTGGCGCATTCACCATTTTACGGATCCAAGGAAACAGGACCAATTCCTCTTTCTTCATGTGCATGGCCAGTTCGCCCGCCGATGTATTGAATTCTTTCAGGATATGGAACAGTTCAGGATGGCGCCCACCATGAACCTTACAAAGCTTGTTCAGATATTGTTGCAGTACCGGGATTTGCTTTTCTACATAACGATGATGTTTTTTTTCAATATAGTCTACCAAAAGGTCCAATGGCCAGGTCTTGAAATCCGGTTGGTCATCCAAATCTTTCGATCGGACCGATGCAAGTTCTTCTAATAGTATCTCCAAATCCAATCCTTTCTTGGTAATTATTTCGGTCAGGGTACGGTTTCCTTTACAACAAAAGTCGATGTTGTGCGCCTTGAATACTTGCGCTATCCGGTAGTCCTCAGCTACCAATTGTCCAATTGTTTTTTCCATGGTGTTGTTCATCATACAAGATTTTTAAATAGGATAAAATTGTCCTTTATTAAGGTAAATTTTTTTATCTTTTCAAATAGGTCAATCCCACTTCCAGCCCTGTGGCCAGTTCGTACAGACTTGTGCTTTTCAACATGGTCCTTAGATTACTTCGGATATCCACGAACTTATCGTGGAGGGGGCAGGGTTTGTCGGCATTACATTCCTTGAGGCCCAGACCACAGCCAACGTAAATATTATCTCCGTCAATGGCCTTGACGATCATACTCAAGTTGACCTTGTCCATATCTTTTCTTTCAATCTCAAATCCGCCCGTAGGCCCTTTTACGGAATGGACGATGTTGTTCCGGGTAAGTTGTTGCAATATTTTGGCAGTAAAGGCGATTGGCGAGTCTATCTCACCAGCTATTTCAGTAACACTGACGCGTCTACCATCCAAGGATTGCAGCGCAATATAAACCGCTGCACGTATACCATATTCACAGGCTTTGGAAAACATTATAAGGTGTTAATATCTCCACAAAGATAAGATAAAAATAAAAAGGACAAAAATATCCTTTATTATTTTTAAGGTGAATCTTTATTTTCATGGGTACAAATAAAACCAAGAGAAGTAAGGATAAACGGGTTTGACGGGAGATGAGCGCTTTTAATAATTTTAAAACCCTTCTTATAACAAATTACTTATGCCTATTTGATGCCTACTAGGCTTTCACCTCATCCAATAGCCTTTCGTTATTTTAAATATTTTTTCAAGAATGATAACGGTTTGTTAACGAATGATAAGTCAATCTTAGCTTGGAATTCTATTTTTGACCTAAGCTGTGGTGTCTACCATTTCCAGACTTTCCACGAGTTGTAGTAACGGTCTGTATAATCAATCAAGGCCTGAATAATAAGTAAAAAAACAACATGGTATGAGAGAACTGGATGGACAAGCTCATAGAGACGAAGCGGGAAAAACAAAAAAAGTAATGGTATTTATAGTCACCATTATATTGGGGTATCTGCTTTTTATCATCCCGGATGTATTTTTTGGGGTTACCAAATTAAACGGAGGAAAAATCGGAGTAAACTTATTGTTCATTGGTCTCTTTCAATTTATAACGGTGACGGCCTTACTGTACTTTTCCCTCAAAATTCTGAAGAAAAAGTTTAGAGATATTGGCCTTCGATTTGATAATCTTGGAAAGGATATTCTTTTGGGTATTTTTTTTGGAGGTTTATGGAGCATTCTTCAATTTGTTTTAATTATTCCCAACACGGGTGGAACAAACCGTCCGGATATCAAGGGAATGCTAGAAATGTATGATGGCACTTTGGTGGGAACTTTATCTTTTATGGCGTTGGGCGTAATCGGTGGCGGTATTACTGAAGAACTTTTTAACCGAGGCTATTTTATCAATGTGCTGAAGGAAACCTTCAAGAACCCCAAAACGGGACTATGGTTTTCTGCAGTTTTGTCCATTTTACTTTTTGCATTGGGACATTTACCTTCTAACACGTTGGATTGGTTCGATATTTTGGTGCCCACCATACTATATACAATTTTGTTTATTTGGACGAAGCGCCTTACGGCTTCCATAGTGGCCCATGGCGTCTACAATGCATCAGCCATTATTTTAACCTATTCTATTTATTTTCACTAATGAGGTAGATAGGAACTTAATACTGTGGATAAAAACAAACAATGTAACAAAAAAGAGATAGAATACTCTTTTGGTAAAAGTAAAACACACTTCAATTTTACAAAATATGCAATTTAAGCTTCAACTGTTTTTTTTGGTCTTCAGCGGACTTATGTGTTTCGGACAACAAAAGTCAATTTCCATAACCATGGATGATGTCCCCAATACCGCGAAGTATCAAAAAGATGGTTATAGCCCAATGTTGTTGAAATTGTTGGACTCCTTGGATATTCCTTTTACCATTTTCATCAATGAGGATAAAATACTCAAGACAGATTCGATAAACCTGAACAAGTCACTACTGGAGTCATGGGTCAAAAGCGATAATGCACTGATTGGCAATCATACCTACAGTCACCCAAGGTATTCGGATGTTGGCCTGAACACTTTTATCCAGGATGTGGAAAAAGGAGAAACCTTGACCAAACAATATGGGGCAAAATATGGTAAAGACCTAACTTATTTTAGGTTCCCTTTTAACGATATGGGCAAAGATACGGTTCAGCATATGCAGATTAGGGAATATTTACAATCGGAAAACTATAGGATAGCCCCCTTTACCGTAGAAAGTTCCGATTGGATGTTCGATTACGTTTACCAACATTATCTGGACAATGGCGAAGATGAAGAAGCCAAAGCAATTGGAGAGCAATATGTGGAAAAGACCTTGGCATTGGTTGGTTTTTTTGATGAAATGGCAAAAGGTTTATACGGGCGTTCCGTAAAGCATATCTATCTATGTCACGATAATGCCATCAATACCGATTATTTGGGGGAAATCATCACAAGACTAAAACAGAACGATTACCAAATAGTAAGTTTTAAGGAATCGCTCACGGATCCGATTTATGATCAGCAAGACCATTACTATAAAAAGTGGGGCATCAGTTGGCTGTACCGATGGATGGATACACAGGACGAACGGGTAAAATGGATGAAACAGGAACCTGAACTAACTGAGATACAGAGTCTATACCAACAGATATTGGATAAATAGAAGTTTAATCTGATTGAAACCTTGATTTTTCAGAACAATGTCACGAAACCAACAAAATTTCAAGAGGGCTATCAAACTAATTACGATTTCATTTTTGGCACTATTGCTTATTTATTGCTCACCTAAAGGAGCAGCTGAGTTTGAAACCGATGAACTTATCGGGGTGTGGTCCGGATTATTGTTCCAAACCGAATCAAAATATGACTCATTGGTACTCTCACCAGCAATTGCTCCTACAGAGGCATATTTATATGAAAAAGGCAAGGAGACTGTGCGCCAAATTACCGGAAAAGGAAGAAATTTTAGTTTTAAGGATTCTTCAGGCCTTCGTTTTGAAGGTTTTTTGTCCAGTGACAGTACCAACTTGCATGGGGTATTCACCCATGATCTTTGGGCACAAAGCCTCAGTTTTGAGCATAAGGATAATCAATGGAGCGCTAAAATTCATAAACCAGAAATAATCGATACCGACTATATCGTCTATTTGGAATTTTATAAGGATTCAACAGGCAATGTACAGGCCAATATTCAAAGCAATAAAGAGAATAGGAAGCTGCATTTCATGATTGATGAGGTTTTGGTAGAAGGGAACCGTATCGACTTTAAGATAACCAACGACCGGTTCGGGATTTCTGCAGTTTACGATACGGAGAAAAGGAATATAGCCCTTACTTATGGCAATGCTAGGGGGAAAATAAAAATTGAGCTGAAAAAACTCAAAACCAATGAATTGGAGGGTTATTTGCCAAAATTACCCAATAAAAACTATCGGTACAGCATTCCAGAAGCTCCGGATTCTAACTTGCAATCAGCTTCTTTGAAGGATGAGGATAAGATGCAATGGGAACATGAGGATTGGGTGGGGTACAAATTGAATTTGCCCATGGTACATGAACCAGGGGATGTATTCGAATACTCCTCCGGAGGCAGTAATTTATTGACAGGGGTCATCCAAAAATCGGTGGACACTTATCTTCCCCTTTTCATTTATAAGGAACTATTGTTGCCCATGGATATCCATGACTTTCAAATGCTTACTTCGCCCATTGATAGGGGATATTTGGCTGGCTCATTTTATATGCGTCCCATTGATTTTGCCAAGTTCGGATTATTGGTACTCAATAAAGGAACTTGGAACGGAGAACAATTGATTGGGGAATCTTGGATAAATGAATCCATAAAACCACATATAAGGGGAAGTTGGCCCAAAGATTCAGACTATGGTTATTTGTGGAGATTGCTGGAACGTGAAGTGGGCGGAAAACGGATGAGGACCATTGAAGCTTGGGGCAATGGTGGTCAGTTTCTTATCATAATTCCTGAAATTGATAAGACCATAACTTTTACCGGGGGCAATTATAATTTGTTTCCCGAGATGGAAGACCGTCCCTTTTCGATCTTAACCGAATACATATTGCCCGCTGTTCAATTAAAATAGGTATCTACATCATCACATTAGAAAATGAAAAAACAACTTTCAATAATCAATCTTACACTACTCATTGCCCTGATTTGCTTCTTATTTTATGATAGCCAGGTCAAGAATGTTGAAACATTCAAAGAGATTATGGCAGAAAGACTCAGCATAATCGATGCCGAGGAAAACCTTTACATTTCAATCAGTAACCCCGAAAAGCAGGCATTGGCCACTACGCATGGTATTGCCCATAATCCAGGTTCAAATAGGGATTTGCCCGGTATCATATTTTTTAATCGTGTTGGGGATGAAGTAGGAGGTATTTACTACGATGGAGCTGATGAAGAGAATTTTGCCGGTATTACTTTTGACCAACAAAAAAACGACCAAATAATGGCCATCATGAAAGACGAATACCAAGTTGATGGTGAGTGGAAAAGATGGTATGGTATGTTTTTTAGGGAGCGGTCCGACTCCATACGGGTTGAAAAATTGTACAATCAGTTTGTGGAACGGACGAAATCAATGACGAAGGCAGAAAAAGATACAGAGTATTTGAAATTTAAAAAATACTTGGATTCCGAAATCAACGTGTACAGGATGTTCTTGGGGCGTGAGGAAAGCAAGAATACCGGTTTATTTATTTATGATTCAAAAGGAAATGAACGGATTAAAATTTATGTAGATGAATTTGATAATACCCGTTTCGAAATTTTTGATAAAAACGGAGTAAAACAAACCATTGGACACTAAAGAATTAAAACAACCCCTAATCTTTCCGATTATCCTTTAAGCATGTAAGAAAAAAGGAACCGTATCAATGATAGGGATTTAGGATACACCCATATTATGATGGCCCGCTTGCACAATACGTTTCCGTTTCGATAACCAAAACGAAAGACAGACCCAAATTGTAGCATATTTCTTTTGGGGATTTGTAACCATTTCAAAAGTCGTCTTGTCCTATGGATGTGAATTCACAAAAAAAGACGAATCATCAATTAAAAATCCATAGAAATGATTACTGTAAATTTAAAACGATTTTACTTTTTTCTTTTTACCTCAACCTTGTTGTCAGGGGCAATAGGATATGCCCAACAGCAAACAATCCATACCATGTACGGCAAAAGTGTGGAGCCCTCTGAACTTACCGAGGGTATCAAAAGGATCATGGAACAGCATAGTGTCCCCAGTTTGTCAATTGCCGTGATAAATAACAATGAATTGGTCTATCACAGTGCCTTGGGAGTATCCAATATTGAAACAAACGAGCCCGTGAATGGCGAGAGTATATTCGAGGCAGCCTCCTTATCCAAACCTATTTTTGCCTATTTCGCCTTAAAAATGGTAGAGCAGGGCAAGCTTGATTTGGACCGGCCGCTCCATGAATATCTGCCACATCCGGGTTTTGCTCCCGAATCTGAGGAGGATGCCAAGCTGATTACGGCACGTATGGTATTGGCACATCAGACAGGGATGCCCAACCATGCCTCTGGCAAAAAAATGAAGTTGGCCTTTAGGCCAGGTACCGGATTCGGGTATTCCGGAGAGGCCTATCAATATTTGGCCGCAGTTATTGGCATGCAAAACGAAGTGGGCTGGAAGGAAGGTTTGAACGATTTGTTTCAAAAGAAGGTAACCGAACCTTTAGGTATGCCACATTCCACCTTTGTTTGGGACGATTATGTTGCTGGGCACAAGGTGTACGGACATGATGAAGACGATGGAACGCCCAAACACAGAGTGCCTTCAGAAGGATATTGGGAAGATGGCGTCTTTAGTGCCTACTCCAGTTTGCATAGTGAAGCTAAGGAATATGCCCAATTTGTAATCGCCATGTTGAAGAAAGAAGGCTTAAAACAGGAGACTTTTGAAGAGATGCTCAAAGAACATACCCATTTTGATGAGGATAACCCATTGCGTAAAGAAGTTGGTCAAACCGGATGGGGACTTGGTTTTGCACAAAAACGTACCCCTGAAATGACCATGCATATGCATACCGGAAACAATCATGATTTTCAGGCCTACGTAATGTTCGTTCCGGAAAAGAAGTATGGAATGGTAGTATTTACCAACTGTGCCAGAATGATACAAGTGGTTTCAGGTTTATCAGAAATCCTTGGTCCACAATTTTAAAAAATGCCCAGGATGGCAAAAACTAGTAACTTTCTGAGACAAGATATAAAACAAAAAAAATAATAATAGTATGGAAAATGTTCAAGATGCCTTAGGGGCCCTGGTCCTGATGTCAGGATTGGTGATAATCGTATATATCATCGCGAGATACACTTATTTGGTAAAAAAGGCCATGATTGAAAACGGGCTGGCGATCCCGACGAAATCGAAGCGATTAATGTTCATTGATATGGGATGTATTTTGGGGGGGATTGGCTTGGGCCTTTTGGTTTCCTCCATGTTCAGTATGATCGACTTGGATGAAAATACCACCGACCTTTTGGTATGGGGAACTATTTTGATTTTTGGTGCCGTTGGGATGGTTCTGGCCCAATTTTTAAGAAACAAATTTGGCGATCAGGGATAACAATACAGATGCGAAATTGATTGATAGGGTCAAGCAAGGGGATGACGGGGCTTTTGTGGATCTCGTAAATAAGTACAAAGATCTTTCCCTTTCCTTGGCCCATTCCATCATGAAAGACCGCGACAAGGCTGAGGATGTGCTTCAGGATGCCTTTGTGAAGGTATATGAGAAAGCCGGTAGTTTCAAGCATCAATCCGCCTTTTCCAGTTGGTTGTACCGCATTGTGGTCAATACAGCCTATAATGCCTTGAAAAAGGAAAAAAAATATCGTGAAACAGAACATTTTAACCAAGAGACCACAAACATTGAGGAGCGTCCTGAAACAGATACAATTCGTGAGGATGATCAAAAAAAATATATTGTAATGGCCATGGAACGATTACGGCCCGATGAGGCCTTGGTACTCAGGCTCCATTATTTATGTGGACATACGATCACCGAAATCCAGGAAATTACAGGATTTGGAATTTCCAAGATCAAAGTGGACCTGCACAGGGGCAGGGGGCATATGGAAGAGGCTCTAGAAGATTTATTGGGAGATCAAGTCAAAGACCTTTTGTGACATATTAAAACGAATACCTATGGAAGAAAAAGCGTTTAAAAAAATACTTTTGAAAAGTAAAGTGAGGACTTCAGAAGAATTCACCGATGATTTGATGAAGAGGCTGGAAACTCGGAAAGCGGAACGTCCCACATCAATACAAATAGCACTCCGACCAGCAATATGGGGTTTTGTAGTGGGAGGAATGGCCATATTGTACATATTGTTTCTGGTGCCTATGAGTTCTTTTACCGTTTTCAACTGGATTCATCTTGGGAAGACACCGTTGATGGTCGGGCTTATATTTCTGTTTATAATGGGTATCAACCATATGCTTCGACTTTCACAAAAGGTGGAATCCTATAATCAATTGGTAAAGTAGTAAGGTATGGTTTTGAACTGTTTAACCATTTGTCCAGAAAAGAATCGTTTATGTATTGCCCCTTTTTGGTCGATCTATGTTGGCAAAGACTCGTTGGAGAAGGTATGTGGAAAATTAACGTATAAAGTGATTGTTAAAGTATGACCAAGAAAATCATATTGCTAAGTATTGTCCTTGTTTTGGCGGGCCTCTCTTTTTTTGAACAAAATTCTAAAAATGCTTCCGCTCCTTATCGTTTCAAGAAAATGCAGTCGGAATTGACAAGAAATGTGTATTCGGACAGTGTTTTGAGATACGTAAAACATAATTATAAGACCATAGTACTACGTAATGCCACCATTATTGATGGTACAGGAGCTCCAGCAAAGAAGAAACAAACAATTATAGTCAAATCAGGAAAGTTTCATGTAATCGGAAATGATGATGAAGTAGTTGTGCCTACAGAAGCAAAGATCATGAACATGCAGGGAAAGACAATTATACCAGGTCTTGTAGGTATGCACAACCATCTTCATATCCCCGGTTTCCCAGATGTGGGGGAAATAGCTTCCAAATTGTATTTGGCCGCTGGCGTAACAACAATACAAACCTGTGGAGCCACCGATTCGGAAAAGGAGCTTTTGCTATCATATGAAATTGAGCAAGGGAAAAAAATAGGACCCAATATAGTTCCAAGTGCACCTTTTGTAAATGGCCCTGGTGGCAACCCGAACATGATCATACCCAAAAATTTGAAACATCTGAAGGATACATTAGGGTATTGGTTGAACAAGGATGTCAAATGGATCAAGGTTTATAGGAATGTTAAACCCGCGGACCTTGAGGAGATTATTGATATGGCCCACGGATATGGGGCCAAGGTCAGGGGGCATTTATGTTCCGTAACCTTTGAAGAAGCGACCCGGTACGGTATTGACGGGATTGAACATGGATTGAACAGCGCCAGTGATTTTAGGACCAATAAGACTTATGGTGTCTGTGGAGGAGGTCGTGAGTATATGGATGAATTAAATATAGATGACCCAAAGGTCAAGAGCTTACAACAACAAATGATTGATAAGGGCACATTTTTGACATCCACCCTTTCCATATATGAAGCAAGTGTGCCAAACAGAATCTATTTGGATGATAGGGCCAAATCGGTAATGTCCCCTTATTTGCTCGATCAGTATGAAAGGCGGAGCAAGGAGGCGCAACATTTAAAAAGTGACCTGACCCGCGAGAAACGTTTACAGCGCATTATGGCTTTTGATCGACAGTTCCATGAAATGGGTGGCCTATTGTGCAGCGGAGTGGATGCCGGCAGGCATATCGTACCTGGATTTGGGGATCAACGGAATTTTGAGTTGCTAAGAGAAGCCGGTTTTAGCACTGAGGAAGCGATTCAGGTCATGACCAATAATGGTGCAAAAGCGCTTGGAAAAAGTGATATTGGCTCAATAGCGGTTGGTAAAAATGCGGATTTTGTCATTTTGGATGGAACTTTGGTCAATGACCCATCTGCGATATATAAGGTGAATACCGTATTCAAGAACGGATTGGGTTATGATTCCAATAAACTGATCGGGGACCTTCAAGGTAAATTTGGTTTGTAATGAAGTGGGAAGTTCCGATTGGAAGTTAGATGTGATACCATTACTTGATGCAGGGAGCATTGGAGAAGCGAGGCATATCCAAGCATTGATTTTTAGAGGGAAATGCCTGAATGGAGATCAACTGGATAATTAAGTGAGAAATCAAACAAAAGAATAATGTGGAAATAACCAAAACAATGACGATGAAAACAATGTTGATTACGTTTTTTATGGCTTTGGGAGTATTTGTTCACTGCAGAGCCCAAGTGCCTGACCCAGTAAACCAAACCATTATACGTTTGACCGTGATCAAGGATGGGGATAAGGTTCTGATGCGAAAGACCCCTTATGGGTGGATGACCCCAGCCGTGTATTTTAAAGAACGGCAGAGTATACAAGAAGTTCTGGATGAAATGACGGAAAATTATGGTATTCAAATTTCTGGCATAGGTCTGAGGGGCTTATTTACCTATACCTATGATTTTAAACCTACAGCTGATATGCGTCAACTCTATGTAGCTAATTACGTCAGCGGGAATTTGGTGTCGCCATCTGAAAATGAGGAAGTGTATTGGATGCCGATAGAAGAGGCCTTGGACAAGTTGGACGCAACGGTTCCATCATTAAAGCAAATGACCAAACATATTTTAGATAACCCTGACAAGGTATGGGGAGGATCATTTACCCTTTTTAAAGCCAACGGTAAAATGAATTCCCGTGTTACGGAGGACTTTTATATGTTGGCCAATATGTAATAAAATGATCAGGTAATCAGTAGTAACCTGCCTATAACTTTTAAAAATCAAAAGGCGTTAAAAAAGTTCTGTTAAATGTTTGGTAAGACGTTATCATTTAAAATCATCATGATGCTTTGTGCAAAGTTGCTGTTGGGAATGTTCTCGAATGGAACTTTTGCACAAGATATGGATGTAAATAGGTTGGATGCCTATTTCAATACTTTGGAAAGAAATGACAAGTTCATGGGCAGCGTGGCCATTCTAAAAGACGGAGAGCTTGTTTATGATAAACAGTTGGGATATTCCAATTTGGAATTGGGGCAGAAACCAGATGAAAACACAAGCTATGGAATCGGTTCAATTTCCAAGGTATTTACCGCTGTTCTCGTTTTTAAGGCCGTTGAGGTAGGTCTAATCGATTTGGATGATACTATTGAAGGGTATTTCCCTGTCATTGGTAATTCGGATAAGATTACTATTGCCCAATTATTGAACCATCGAAGTGGTGTGTTCAATTTTACCGATGATAAGGAAAACTATCTCAGGTATCGTACCACTTATATCGATCGGGCCGAAATGGTCGACCTCATTGCTGAAAGTGGAAGTGTTTTTGAACCGGGAACTAAAGCGGCGTACAGTAATTCCAATTACGTTTTGCTCTCTATCATTTTAGAAAAGGTGTATGGACAGTCCTATTCAGCTATTTTGTGGGAGCAACTGATCGAGCCATTGGGGCTTGCCCATACTTATTTTGGTGGTACTATAAATGAGGAGCAAAGGGAGAGCCGTTCCTACAGGTATGATGGTCAATGGAGACTCATGGTGGAAACGAATACTTCCATCGGATTGGGAGCGGGCGGTATCTTTTCTACCCCGTCTGACCTATTGGTCTTTGCCGATGCCTTATTTTCGGGCAACCTATTGGCCGAGGAGAGCTTGTCACAAATGAAGAACATACGGGATAAATTTGGGATGGGATTGTTCAAGATAGTCTATTATGATCATGTCAGTTATGGTCATAATGGCGAGATTGATGGTTTTATTGGGGCATTGCGCTATTTTAAGGATGATAGGTATGGTGTTGTAGTTTTATCCAATGGGTTGAACCACAACTTGAATGCCATAACCGTAACCATGGTCAATGCCCTTTATGGAAGACACTTTAGTATCCCGGACTTTAGAGTATATCATCCAAAGGCTAAGGAATTGAACGCCTATTTGGGGGTCTACTCCAGTAGCACCTTTCCCGTAAAATTGATGGTCACCAAATCTGGGAACCAATTGGTTGTACAGGCCAAAGGGGATGCCAAAATGAAGATGGAGGCCACTGCAAAAGATGAGTTTAAATATGAGCCAGCCGACATTGTGCTCAAATTCTTTCCCAATAAGGAAGAAATGGCGATTTCCCAAGGCGGAAAATCTTATGTGCTTACACGAGAGTAACCAACTATTTACCTCATAAAAATGATAAAATTTGTTGGCTGTAGGAATCAGCCATCGGGTTCAATTCAAGAATAGTTTAACCTAAAGATGCTGTATAAAAGTAATTAGATTTTCGGAGGTGCTCAATCCTAATTTTTTTTTCAATCGGTTTCTTACCACTCTCAAACTTTCTTTCTTGATCATCATGATCCTGGAAACATCCGATGAGGTCATCCCTATTTTGATAAAGGCCAAGTGTTTCATATCCTTTTGGGAAAGATTAGGGTAATGGGTTGATAATTTAGAATAAAAATCGGGATGTACTTTTTTATAGTGCATCATAAAATCTTCCCAATCTTCATCTAGGTTCATGGTTTCTTGGATATGGGAAAGGATGCTTCTTAATTCTTTTCTTGTGTTCGGTTCAACCTCCAATATCCGATGTTCTATTTTTTTGATAATGTGCTTCTTTTTCTCAAATAATATAGAGGATAGCAAGAGGTTTTGTTGGATTATCTCTTTTTCCTTTCTTTCTAATTCGGCCAGTTTTCTGTCCTGAATGTTCCGGGTACAGCTCAATACCAATAGCACGTTGCCCTTTTTGTCAAAAATGGGCTTGGTATATCCTTCGAACCATTGATAACCAAAGTGTTTTGTCCTGAATTTAAGTTCCAATTTTTCAGGCATGGAGGAGAAGCCTACCGAAGAATTGGAAACATTTTTCAGTAGTTTGGAATATTGTTCAGGATGAATAAAGTCAAAAGGTACCTTTCCCTTAAGATCGTCCGGTGTATATCCCATGATACGTTCCGTTGAAGGGCTTGCATATAGATATTGTCCATCGGCGGGATGGTGTAAACAAACTACATCAATGGTATTTTCTGCGATCAGCTTCAACTTGTCCAGTTTTTGTAAGGCCAGAAGTCGAGCCAAAGCCTCTCCATCGAGGTTTTGTTTCTCTTCCAATAACTGCAACAATCGTTCGGTCTCCTTACCTTGACCCTTTGCTTTTTTCATTTATAAATTTAGCTTCTTTTTACTGTGGGGATACTACAAAACTAATATGGTACACCAAATCATAAAAAATAATCATTCTATGATGATTGTAATTTTGTTTTGATCAATGGTTGGGGTTGATTATCAAAATTTAAGCAACGGTATCATTCCTTATCAAATTCACATATCATAAAATTGAGTTATTTTATTTTTATGGTCGATTTTAATTGAATCAATACCCCTAGCAATCTAGTGAGCGTTACCTTTTCTGGGATACCCATATCGTCGGCCATTCTTGAGATTTCAAGGTTTAAACTTTCGATTTCTGTCCTTCTGTTTTGAAGGATGTCCACATAAGTGGAAATTAACTGGCCGTCCGATCGTTTACTGATCTGCATCAGGTTGTTCTCTATAGCATCCTTGTCAAGGGCAATGCCTTGTTTTTGTGCCACACCAACACATTCTTCAATGACTGTTCTTGCCAATCTTCTTGCATCTGCATTCCTGGTAAAAATGCCATTATCGGTTTCGAGCAATGGACAGATAGAGTTGAAAGCGCAATTGGCAATCACCTTTGTCCATAGCAATGGAGTGATATTGGCTTCACTTCGAAAGCTAAAGTGTTGGGTATTGATCCTTTCCACCAAATCCTGAAGGCCATCATTGTTTCCTTCCAAGTTTCCAACGGGTGATGGCATTACCGATTTAAAGGTAACCTCATTGTCACCTGTTACCTGACTGGTGGAAAACAGGACGCAGCGATATATTTTGTCGAACTCTTCAAAAGGGCGTTCCACATGGAGTCCATTTTGAAGGAGAACGATGGAAAAATCCCCTTCTTTGTCTTTTAGCTTTCTAGCGATTTCGGTATTAGCGAAGGCTTTTACGGTAATCAAAACAATCCCATTGATGGCTTGTAGGCCCTTAAAGGTTGTTGTGGTTATCCTTTGTTGAAATGTTTTGTTTTCTCCAATAACGGTAATGGTTTCTTCCATGTCGGGTATGTTGTCCACACTACCTCTTACAAGTACCACCTCTTTGTTTTCTTGTTGTAAAAAAACGGCCAGAGCCTTTCCTATGGCTCCCGAACCAACAATGTGAATTTTTGTTTCTTTCATACTTGTACGTTTTATAGAATTGCCACTAAGTGGTCGGCAAGGCTATAGGTTATCTGTCCCATGCTCGTATATGGTTGTTATATCAATCTACCTGATACTAAAATCATCAATCTTATGATCGGCCCATTCCAGAGATACATTTTTGTTTCCCTGAGTAAAGGCAATAACGGTCATTCCAGCATTTTTTGCTGCCTTTATTCCGGTCTCGCTATCTTCTATCACGGCACACTCTTCGGGCCTTACCTTCAATTTCTCCGCTGTTTTTAGGTATATGGCAGGATGTGGCTTGCCCTTTTCTTCAAAATCGGCAGATGAAACAATGTCGAAAAAATCCGTGGTCTTGGTCCTTTCCAGTACCGTTGGAATGATTTTTTGCGGCGCATTGGTCGCTAATCCAATTTTATAGTGTTGGGCTTTGAGCTGTTTTATGAAGGTCTTGATCCCCTTTATTACACAATCTTCGTATCGAATCAATTCCATGACCCTATGGATGACCATCTCTTCCACTTCAAGTAGGGTTTTCCCATGCCAAGAAAATCGTTCGAACCAGAACCGGGTGACTTCCTTGGTCGTCATGGACCGGGTCAGTAAGCTCTCTTCTTCTGTCACCGAGACCCCAAGTGAGGAAAAAACCTCGAACTCTGCACGCTTCCAAAGACCTTCACTTTCCACCAACACTCCGTCCATATCAAAAATGACCGCTTTTTTGTCCTTTAATATCAGTTCCATGTTCTTCCAGTATATGCTGCATCCCAGAAATGGTACTCCAAATGTGAGGCATGGATAAAGGCTTCGGTCATTCTGGCCCTTGTTACGGGAGTGGCACGTTCTGCAGCAAGGTCACATATCATGATTGCACGTTGTACACTATCTGAAAATTCCTCCCCACCGTAGGTGTCGATCCATCGTTGGTAAGGGTTATTGACGGTTTGTTGTCCCTTGTATATGTGGTCACCTACTTTTTTATAGATCCAAAAGCAAGGTAGCGTGGCGGCCATGGCCACTTCTACGGGTTCAAAGGCCGCAGTGCTTTTTAAAAAGTGGGTATAGTGGTGGCATGCTGGTTGTATTTTACCCTTGTCCGTTACGCCAAAATCCTGAAAATAGGATTCGTGAAGCGCATTTTCAACAACTATGGCACCTTCCGCAAAACGGAGATAGGCCAATGCATCTCCAATATCATGGGATTTGGCGCCTATAAGTGCAAGTGCCCTTCCAAAATGCTCCAGATAAAGCGAATCTTGGGCCATATAAAATTGAAATTTGTTTTTAGGCAAGGTACCGTTTCCCAACTCTTGGACAAATGGCATGTCTAGTATAGCGCTATATTTTTCATCGATTTTTTTCCAAGCCTGTTCAGTCCATTTCATTTTTAATCATTTTTTGAGGGTTGAAAAAGTGGTTCAAGGGGCCGTTTCCTTTTCCGGTCTGTACATTTTTTCCACTGTAAATGGCGTTGTGTACATAACTTAGGGCAACATCTACGGATTCAAATAGGGTTTTGCCCTGTGCCAATAGGGAGGCAATTGCAGAAGACAGGGTACAGCCAGAACCATGTGTATTGTTCGTTCTGATTTTTTTCGTTTCAAAGGAGTGGCACCGATTGTTCGGGTCGAAAAACAAGGAGGTAATATTTGTCGTTTCCTGATGTCCTCCTTTCATGAGGATACTGTTGCAACCCAGTTCTTTGATTTGTTTTCCGGCAATTCTCATTTCTTCCAATGTCTTCACGTTCATATTGGCCAAGATGGCTGCTTCATCCATATTTGGTGTAATGACCGTTGCGATGGGGATCAATTGCTCTATCAGGGCATTTATTGAATCTTCTTCGATAAGCCGATGCCCACTGGTGGCCACCATGACCGGGTCTAATACTATGGGTACCGCTTCGTATTTTTTTAAGGTACTCGTTATGCTTTCCACTAATTCCGGGGTGTGTACCATTCCTATTTTTATGGCAGCAGGCATTATATCCTCCATAACCGCTTCGATTTGATCCTCAACAGCTTCCAATGGTATGGGATAGATGTTCCGTACACCTTGCGTGTTCTGAACGGGCAGGGCCGTTAGCACTGTCGTGGCATAACAGCCCAGAGCCGATATTGTTTTGATATCTGCTTGGATACCAGCTCCACCGCTTCCATCAAAACCGGCAATGGACAAAACTGAAGGATAAGTATATTTCTTCATTTTTCTATGGTATTTTTTAGTTGATAAGCCGCCTTCATGGGGTCGTTCGCCCCGCATATGGCAGATACTACGGCTATGCAGTCCGCCCCGGCTCGGAAAACGGCCTTGGTATTGTCCATATGGATATTACCGATGGCAACCAGTGGCTTTGTTGTCAATTGTCGGATTTTTGATATACCCTCTAGGCCCCATTCCGTCACGGTGTCCGTTTTTGTATCGGTCCTAAAAACAGGGCTAATCGCAAGATAGTCCGATACCATTGTTTGCACATTCTCCAGTTGTTTCAAATATTCTATTGAATATCCGATCAGTTTTTCCTCAAAACCGGCTCGTTGTCTCAAAACCGTGGGCCGGGTATCCGTATTGCCCACATGAATGCCAGAAGCACCAGCTACGCTGGCCACTTTTGGGTTATCATTGATAATCAATGGCACACCATATTTTTCTGTGATATCCTTTAATCGTTTTGCCCTTTCCAAGAATAGTGGTTCAGATAATTGCTTCTCACGCAATTGGATAATATCAACACCTCCTTGGATTGCCTGTTCCGCTACTTGCAACATGTCTTTTCCACGGCAAGTATCTTCCGAGATGACCAAATACAATCGGTATGGGAATAGGGAATGTACCTTCACTGTTTTGATATTCTGATATGGTCGTAAAACTCTTTTTCCGAAAGATTATGAAGTTTGTCTATGAGTTTTAGCTGAAGACTACCGGGTCCATCCGCCTGTTCTGCCGATAGTTCTCCTGCTATGCCCAGCAAAGCCATTGCTGCCGTTACGCCTTCGGTTTTATCGTCCACAACACCCATAAAAGCCCCTATAAGTGCGGATGCGGTGCAACCCATTCCCGTCACTTTGGTCATTAAAGGATGTCCGTTTTTTACAAAAACAGTTTGAGTGCCGTTTACGATGATATCCGTTTCACCGGAAATGCATACCAAAGTTTCATGTTGAATGGCCAATCCGATAGCAGCGTTTACTGCCTCGCTGCTGTCGGCCGTGCTGTCCACTCCTTTAGTAGCCACTTCGTTGGTTTGGGCCAATGCCATGATCTCAGAGGCATTGCCCTTGACCACGATTGGTTTGAACGCTAACAGTTGTTGCAGAATTTTATCCCTGAACGGGGTAGCCCCGGCACCAACAGGGTCCAATACCCATGGTTTGCCCAATTTATGTGAGGTCTCGGCAGCCAAAAGCATGGTTTCAGACCAATATTCATCCAAGGTGCCAATATTGATGACCGATGCATGGGCAAGGGCTACCATATCGGGTACCTCGGATTTTGCATGGGCCATAATAGGGGATGCACCTGCCGCCAAAAGGGCATTGGCCGTATTGTTCATCACAACATAGTTGGTGATATTATGTACCAAAGGAGATTTTGATCTTACGGATTCGATGTGTTTCCAGAGAATTTTTTCCATTACCATTATTGATTTAGATTACAATGGCCTTAGGTGGAAATCGGAAAACAAAGGAAAGTGACATCACCGGAAAGTGATGCTTGTTTCGCTTTTCCCTACGTCGGTGTGAGCCGTATCAGGTTCCAAGGGACTCTCTCAATTCTTTTCAGAATACCCCTAAAGCTTTTACAAAGGTACACATAATTAAGAACCTAATTTGAAGTGGTTGTCATCCTTTTTTATACAAGGGAATCTTTCATGCACAATTACAACCGTATCCGAATGGATTTTTATAACGGTCAATGCATCAGAGCACTTATTTTTAATTTTAGAGATAAGGAGTAAATCTCTTTCTAAGTATTTTGTAGTGTAAAGGAAGCGGTCAGTCCTACGCTGAAATTTCGGGGTAATTTGTCCACCCCAAAAATAGAGCGTGAATGCACTCCTTTTTCTTCGAGCACTTTCACTAAAAGATCCGATGCGCCGTTTACTACAATAGGAGATTCGTCCCAGTTTCCATCAGCTTGAAAATAAGCATCTATATGATTGAGTCCCACAACTTGGTCGAATCCAATTTTTTCCTCAATTTGGGCTATCACATTTAATGCGCACAATTCCATGGCCTTATAGCCTTCTTCCGTACTTATTTCATTTCCCAAACGTCCTTGATATAGATATTCTTCATTATATATGGGAAATTGGATGGCCACATAGGCAATATTTTCTCTGACGTTCACGGAGACATAATTTCCTCCCGGTGTGGAGACACTGGGCAATTCCAATCCCAATCCCATTAAGTTTTTTTGCAAGTCAATTTTGATGTTCTCCATTGGTTTTTTATCAAAGTTCGAGAAAGCATTTTCCAAAGGCTCTTCTTTGCAGGTGAAATATATAAATTCAAAAATAACGGACATATCCGTTAAGTAGAGCGTTAATGTCCAGTATGTTGCAAAATGTGCTGTGACCGGTTTTATAAAGGAATTATTCTATTAAGGATAGGGCCAATTTGACCGAGTCATTTAGTTCTTTTTTGTTCCTGTTGATTTTGGAAACGACCAGCATACCGTTGTAGATGGTAAACAAAAGTGATGCTAGCGATTTTAAATCCTTGCTCTTTTTTATCTGACCTTTTTTTTGACCCTTTTTAAGGTATTCAAAAAACAGGTTTTCAAAAGCATTTCTATTACTGGTCAAAATTTCGAGACAATTATTATCGTTGGGAACAAGTTCTGTAGTATTGTTTACAGCGAAACAACCTTTTCTATCGTTGTCGAGCAGCGCCTCGTTTATGGCTTTGTTATAAAGTTCGTAAAACCCGTCTTTTACATTTGAATGGCTATTTAATAAATGGGAAATTCCTTCTATACTTTTTCTACGATATAGTTCAAAGGATTTTTTGAAAAGTTGCTCCTTGTCACCATAGGTGTCGTAAAGACTTGCTCTGTTTATCCCTAGATGGGTGACCAAATCCTGTATTGAAGTTGCGGAATAACCTTGTTTCCAAAACAGATTCATTGCCTTGGTCAAGACTTCTTCCTCATCAAATGATTTAACTCTTGGCATAAGATAAAATGTGGAAGTGCGGTTCCGCACTTCCACAAAATTAACTTCTTGGAACAACCATTCCAAATATTGACGCAAAAATTAGACGGTGAATATTGGATTAATATTTAATCCACCATCGACATTATATTCAGCCCCTGTGATAAAAGAGGCCTTGTCAGAGGCCAGAAAAGCTGCTACCTCGGCAATTTCTTCTGGTTTACCATATCTTTTCAAAGGAATCCGGTTTTGCATCATATCGCCCATTTCCTTTAACTGTTCTTCGGACATTCCGGTTTTGCCGAATATCGGGGTGGCTATCGGGCCTGGATTAAGTGCGTTTATCCTAATTTTTCTTGGAGACAGTTCTGTGGCAGCGGCACGGGTATAAGCATTCAAAGCGGCTTTGGAAGCACCATAAATGGCCGTATTTGGCATTCCGGTATAGGCATTTATCGATGAAAGGTTGACAATACTGCCACCATCATTTAGAATGGGAAGAAATTTTTCTATAGTAAAAACAGCTCCCTTGAAATTGATGTCCATCAAATTGTCAAATCCATCTTCGGAGCTTTGGCCTACAGGCATTGGGATAAATATACCTGCGTTGACGAACAAAACATCAATTTTACCGAACTCATGTGCCACTTGAGCTACGGCCCGGTCAATAGCGGATAAATCCGAGACATCTGCTACAACACCTTTAACACCTAATTCTGATGCAGCTGATTCAACTTTTTCAGTTGAACGGCCAGTGATAATAACTGTTGCACCTTCTTCCTTGAACTTTTTGGCTGTGGCGTAACCGATTCCGCTGTTCCCCCCGGTAATTAAGGAGACTCTACCTTTTAATGTACTCATTTCTTGTTTTTTTATTAAGATTAATTATACTGGAACGAACGTTCTTGATACAAACGTACGAATAACAGAACGAACATTCCAAATAAAATAATGAAATATGGATTTTGATGATCAAATAGGCTCTAGAAACATTCTTTTTTATATGTGTGGGCACCACAGGAAATTTCCATCCTCAATATAAAATCAGATTCAACACTTTTCAAACCCAATGGAACCGGGGACTCCCAATGGTATTAACCTTAAGTTAATTCACTCTTTTCATTTTGATGACATACTGATCTAGGGGTAATTCTACCTTTCGACCCTCCTATTGGTAAAAGACAAAGTATGGCAATATCCAAGGAGGATATCAAATGCGTTCGAAAGCTTTCAGGGGAATTGGACACGGATCAGGATAGATCCATGTTTGAGGTAAACCTGTTGCTCGATGACAATTTAAGGGAACGCTATCAAGATTATAAATTATTGTGGGAGTGCTATCCCAAAGCTTCCCTTCCACTAAGAAAAGAGCATTTTGCAAAACGGGTTCTGAAAGAAATTTCACAAGAACCAAAACCTAAGATCATCTTGTTTTCTACTAAAATTAAAGCACTGGTTACCGTTGCAGCTGCTGTATTGATTGGTTTTGGTGTGCTCTTGTTTACCCAGAATGATGAGTCTAGGTACACCAATCATATCATTGCCCAGAACGGGGAAAGGAAGCAAGTGATGCTCCCAGATGGCTCACGAGTCATAGTGAATGCCAATTCTGAACTGAAATATCCGGAAGTCTTTACAGATACCGGACGTGATGTTTGGATGGAGGGTGAGGTCTATTTTGAAGTCGTGAAGAATGCCCAACAACCTTTTACAGTGAACACAAATGGATTGGAAGTACAAGTATTGGGAACCAAATTTAATGTGAACACAAAGGGTTTGGCAAAAACGGTGTCCTTGGAAAGTGGTAAGGTTCAAGTGACTTTGGAAGATTCTGGTGATAAAATTCAATTAAGGCCGAACGAAGAACTTTCGTGGAACAAGGAAACCGGAGAAGTGGTAAAGCGCAATTTTGATGTCTCCAAGACCACGGCTTGGAAAGACAATATTCTTTTGCTGCATAATATCACCCTGGAAGAAGCACTACTTCCCATCAATGAATTTTACGGTATTGAGTTTATGGTTTCCGATAGCCTTGTGGCCCATAAAAAAATCAATGCCGCCTTCGAGGATCAAGATTTAGACCAGTTCATTAAAACATTGGAATTTATAGCCGATGTGAAGATTGCAAAAATAGCATCAAAAAAATTTTCTATAGCCCCAAATGATGAAAAGTAAGTCTTCTACATATCGGGAGTTGAACCATAAATCGGATTTGGAATTGTTCGAATTGATCAAAGAAAGGAACAAAGGGGCACTGGAGACCATCTTCAATAGGTATTATGAAACACTATGCCGTTTTGGAATCACTTACGAGAGCGATTTGGATGTGGTTCAGGAAAAGGTTTCCGATGTGTTTATCCAATTATGGAACGCCCACGAGCGTATTCATGAGATCAAAAAGCCAAAACCATACCTCTATGTGGTGGTCAAAAATAAACTCATGGAACAGGTATCCTACCAAAAGCTCAAACAAACTTTGGAACAAGCACAGGAGGACGAGTATTACGCTAGTCCATGTATTGAACAAGAAATCATAGATCAAGAACAACGGGAAATATATGTCAGAAAGATAGAGGGAATCTTAGACCAGATTCCCAAAAAATCCCGTCAAATCTTTGAGATGAGTAGACTGGATGAACTCAAGTACAAGGAAATCTCGGAGATTCTAGGGGTTTCCATCAAAACGGTGGAAAGCCATATGGCCATAGCCCTCAAGACCATTAGAAATATGGTAGTGAAAAACAAACAATTTTAACCCCACAATTAAAATGTATGACTAAACGAACTTTTTAAACCTTAATCAAGAAACTAAAGAAAACAATTGAGAACCAATATTTAAACTACTCTTTCAAAAATGAAAAAATTAAACCTCTTAACATTGCTATTGTGTTTGCCACTTTTAGGCCGAGCAGCTGTTGTTCCCATATCGGCAAGCATATTGGTAAGCACTCAAAATTTTGAAATTATAAACCTTAACCTAAAAAGTGTTGCTTTGGAAAAGGTATTCGATCTTATTGAAAAGCAAACAGGTAAGAAATTTATTTATGCAGCGGATGCTCAAAACCTGCAACAGCGTATCAGTATTGATGCAAATAAAGTGAACTTGGAATCTGTATTGGAAGAGCTAAAAAATAAGGCCAATGTAGACTTTAAGGTGACCGAGCAAGGTGTCCTTGTAAAGTTTATCCAAGAACAACGCAGTATTTCGGGCAAGGTTATTGACGAGGCCGGAGCCCCCATACCGGGGGCCAACGTTTTTGTTGATGGTACGGATTACGGTACGGTATCTGATTTTGATGGAAACTTTAGCTTGGATATTCCTTCCAACTTCAAGGTATTGTCCATAACCTATATAGGGTATCAAAGACAGGATGTAGATATAGAACAACTCAACAGTGTTACCGTTACCCTACTTGAAAGCGCTTCCCAATTGGATGAAATCGTAGTAGTGGGTTATGGTACCGAGGCTAGAAGAAACATCACGGGAGCCATTGCATCGGTTTCTCCGGAAGAAATCGTAACCCAGCCAAAAGCTAACGTGGTGGAAATGTTGGACGGTCGCTTACCTGGGGTTCAAATCATGAGCGATAACTCTCCAGGGGGAGGAACCTCAATCCGGGTTCGGGGTTTCAGTACCATTAACAGTAACGATCCATTGGTGATCATCGATGGCATTCCGGCCTCCAATGGATTAAATGGAATCAATCCTTCGGATATAGAGACCATCCAAGTTTTGAAAGATGCTGCTTCGGCTTCCATTTATGGATCTCGTGCCGCAAATGGTGTTGTTATCATTACTACTAAAAAAGGTTCCGATACAAGTGGAGAATATGTAGTTTCTTTTGACGGATATGCAGGCCTTCAGTCGTCTTACAACTTACCAAGAATGCTAAACGCCCAACAATATGGCGATTTGTTATGGGAGGCGACCTTAAATGATGGAGGAACTCCTTCCAATGATATTTATGGGAATAATCCCAATCAGGTCGTTATTCCACAATGGTTGGATGCCGACCAAACCATTCCAAGTGCAGATGTGGATTGGGTAAATGAAATCATGCAGACCGCTATGATCCAATCGTACAATGTATCCTTGGCAAAAGGCGATTCAAAAAACCAGAATTTGTTCTCTCTCGGTTATTATAATCAAGAAGGTTTGATCAAATACACTGGCTTTGAAAGATATTCTGCAAGATTCAATTCAGCTTATAATATAGGGGATTTCCTTACAATTGGTGAAAATTTCACGGCGAATTACAAAGAGCAAGTTTCGGTTGGCACTAATTCTGCTTTGGGAAGTATTATTCTTACGGCCATGCAATTTCCATCCATCGTACCTGTAAAGGATATCAATGGAGAATATGCAGGTAATCCGATCAACGATAGCAACAACCCCATGGGTCAGTTGTATAGGAACAAGGACAACAAACAAAAAAGGGTCCAGGCCTTAGGTAATGTGTATGCCAATCTATATGTAAGTGATTTTACATTTAAAACTTCTTTTGGACTCGACTACCAGAACTATAATATCAGAAGTTTCTCCCCAACCTACGATGAGATATTGTCTACCAATAATACCAACTCCTTGACCACATCCAATAACTTTAATTATCAGTTTTCCTTTACCAATACATTGAACTATAAAAAGCAGTTTGGCAAGCACAATGTGGATGCATTGATCGGACAGGAGGCCATTGAATACAATTACGAAGGGTTCAGTGCTTCGGTAAGTGAATTTTTGTATGAGGACGAAAATTTCAGGTATCTAAGCTTTGGAACGGAAAATATGTTGAACTCGGGAAGCGCCAACGGGTGGTCACTTAATTCTTACTTTGGAAGGGTTAACTACAATTTTGATGAAAAATACCTTTTCACCGCTACGGTGAGACGTGATGGTAGCTCTAGGTTCAGTGAGGATAACAGATGGGGTACTTTCCCCGCATTTTCGTTGGGATGGAGATTGGACCGTGAGGACTTTTTCAATCCCAATGGTGTAATTTCCTCTTTGATGTTACGCGGAAGTTGGGGTCAAACCGGGAATCAAGAGATTTCCAACTACGCCACAGTGGATAGCTACCGTAACAATAACTCGAATTCCAACTATGCCATAGACGGCGCACAAGAATCAGTTTACATCGGGCTTACACAATCCCGAATCCCAAATGCAGATTTGAAGTGGGAAACAACCACCCAAACCTCTGTGGGTGTAGATTTGGGTCTTTTGGAGGACCGATTGAGCATTACTGCTGATTACTATGTGAAAAACACAGACGATATCCTGGTATACAATACCGTGCCATTGACCTATGGGGGAACCAATGATGGTCAGTGGGTCAACGATGGAAAAATGAAAAATAGTGGTTTTGAATTGGACATCAACTATAATGATATGGTCGGCGATTTAGGTTATAGCATAGGGATCAACCTGACAGGTTCCAAGAACGAGCTTACCGAATTGAACACTTCTGATTATTTAGGTATTCCAAGTTCATCATTGCACAGTGTAAACTTTGACCAGGAAATCTCTAGAAGTGCTGTAGGTGAGCCCATTGCTTCTTTCTACGGCTATGTTGCGGATGGTTTGTTCCAAAGTCAGGCAGAAGTGGATAGCTATGGTATGCAACCAAATGCACAACCTGGCGACATTAGGTTTAAAGACGTTGATGGTGATGGCGATGTTGATGCCGATGATAGGACGTTCATTGGATCTCCACACCCAGATGTCATGTTGGGTCTTAATCTTCAGTTCAACTATAAGGATTTTGATTTGGGAATCCTGTTCAATGGTAGTTTTGGCAACGATACCTACAACTTTACCAAGTACAAGAACCATTTCTTTAACCAAGCAGCATACAATAAGGAAAATGTATTGTTAAACGCTTGGTCGGAAACCAATACAGGTAGCAGTATTCCTAGATTATCTTTGGATGATCCAAACAACAACATCCGTCCTTCCACCTATTATGTAGAAAATGGATCTTACGTTCGATTGACCAATCTTCAGGTAGGCTATTCGATTGACCCGGAGATCTTGGGTGGAATGAATCTTAGGATTTATGCGCAGGCGAGCAACCTTTTCACCATTACGGATTACAGTGGGATGAACCCGCAAGTGGGGCTTCAGAACTATGGTGGAAGCAATCGTAATCTTGATATAGGCATTGACCGAGGATTGTATCCTCCGAGCAGGACTTTTGTAATCGGATGTAACTTAAAACTTTAAACAGCCATGAAAAACATATTGAAAATAAATTCAAAATATATAATGGTAGGTGCTACTTTGGCACTTACGGTCTTGGGTTCTTGCTCAAAGGACTTTTTGGAAGAAACTACTTTTGGAGAGGTTTCCCCTTCAGAAATTACAAAAGCAGAGAATGTTGAAAAAGCCATTATATCTGCTTACAGCGTATTGAATGGTCAGATAGACGGAGCTAGTAATGCGTATAATTCCCCTGCCTCCAACTGGAGCTTCGGAGACGTGGTCTCCGATGACTGCTACAAAGGAGGGGGTGGTACCGGAGACCAGAACCAGATCCATCAAATGGAATTATACAATACCACGCCCGCCACCTATGATGTTGAGCGCAAGTGGATGGCCCTTTTCGAAGGAGTGAAAAGAACTAATGAGGCCATGAAATTGTTGAATGCTTCTGAGGACTTCGATGCTTCGTTAAAAACACAAAGAACAGGGGAGCTGAGGTTTTTAAGGGGTCATTATTATTTTGAACTTAAAAAAATCTATGGTCAAATTCCTTATATCGATGAAACTGCCGAAACAGTTTCCGATTATGCGCGTTCGAATACGGAATTTACTTCCGCAGAAATTTGGGCCAAAATAGAGGCGGATTTTCAAGCAGCATATGATGTATTGCCAAGCAGCCAAGACGAAGTAGGTAGACCTACAGACCTTGCTGCTATGGCATATTTGGCGAAAGCCTACCTATTTCAAGAAAAATGGCAGGATGCCTTTGATGCGACCACTATTGTCATGGGCGGAAACTATGGGTTGATGGAGGATTTCCAATCAGTGTTCTTGCCCGAAAACGATAACGGTCAAGAGGTTATTTTTGCCGTGCAGTATTCGGTGAACGATGGTCAAGGGAGTAACTATAATGGAAGTATAGGTGACCGTTTAACAGCACCTGGAGGTCCATTCTATTCCCAGTATGGATTTCACCGCCCAACTCAAAATTTGGTAAATGCATTCAAAACAAATGCTACAGGGTTGCCTGTTAACGATAATGTTGATGTGACCGAAACCGATTTTGTGGACCCTCGTTTGGACATTACCATAGGTAGACCAGGTATACCTTACAAGGACCTCGAAGTCATTTATGAGGCCAACTGGGCAAGGGATTTGGCAACATACGGCCCATTTGGCCCTAAAAAGAGAATCCTTTCCGCTAACTCGCCATACCACGTTACGGTTTGGCCTTATGTCGATGCACTAAACTATTATATCATACGCTATGCTGAGGTGTTGTTGTGGAGAGCAGAGGCCGCGGTTGAATTGGGTAATTTGGAGGAAGCTCGGACTTTGGTGAACCAAATTCGGGAGCGTGCAGCCAATTCTGAATATGTGCAAACATTGGACGGTTCGGGAGATGCAGCCAACTACAATGTTGGTACTTACGACACGGTTTGGACCGATGCCATCGATGCAATGGAGAAAGTTCGCATGGAATCTCGTTTAGAACTTGCCATGGAAGGACACCGTTTCTTCAATTTGGTTCGTTGGGGAATCGCCAAAGAAGTTATCGATGATTACTTGGAGGTTGAAAAAACCAGAAGAACCCACTTGACCAATGCCGCATTTACCCAAGGTAAAAATGAGTACTGGCCAATTCCACAGGAATATATTGACAGTGTCGACGAAGGTCTGGTGACCCAGAACAACGGATACTAACAAAATTTCAAATAAAGGGGTGGCTACAGAGCCCCCCTTTTTTTAATCAATGGCATGAAAAAACTGATTCTTTTTTCATTGGTTGTTGGTTGTGCCCTTATTTCTCGGGCGCAAACCATAACCCATGATTATCCCAACAGGACTAAACAAAGGTTACAAGCAAAAAATTTCTATTTGTTTTCAGCAGTGGAAAACGATAAAGAGATTGTGAATCTCTTAAAAGCGGACAAACAATTGAAAGCTTACTGGGACAAAATGATAATGTCATCGGAGTCCTTGCCTAAGAACCCAAGGGAAATAATTGCTCCATTTTTGTGGTCAAGAAGTGATATCCAAGCCGTTGGAAAACGATTGGTGAAATTGTCCAAGGGCAATGCCCACTTCAAGGAACTTTTGCAGAAACTAAGAAATTCAAAGCAGTACGCCAATTTTGAAGATGCTTCTGACGATGAATACCTTTATAAAATATGGGAGCAATGTGCCAAGGGATTGGATACGGTGTTGGAAGTGTATGGAGCAGGTAAAATGCCATTTTATAGAAATATTGATTCGATTTCATTCGATGCAAAATCGAAACGATATAGCTACGCCGTTTCTACCCTTAAAACAGAGGCGATTGAAGATGCCCGAGAAACACAACTGTTCTTTCAGCCAAGTTTAAATCTGGCTTTAAACCTTTTGTATGCAAACCATAAGGACGAAGCCGTTCGTTATGATCCATTGGACAAAAAGGAGAACGCCGAAGCAATCCGTGCTATCAAAACCACAGATTTTAAGGCTTTTCCTTATGCCTCTATTGTGGTTTTAGGAGGAGGGCCGGAAAATTACCGAGATAAGCTTTCCATAGCGGGAAAGATTAATCTTCAATTGGCGATGAGGGAATACCGGGCACAAAAAGCACCTTTTATAATTGTTTCAGGAGGACATGTTCATCCGTATATGACGCCTTATTGTGAGGCCGTGGAAATGAAACAAGAGCTTATTGTGGAATATGGTATTCCAGAGGAAAATATCATCATTGAGCCCTACGCTAGGCACACCACTACCAATATGCGCAATGCAACCCGTTTGATGGTTGACTATGGAATTCCATTGGATCAGAAAAGCTTGGTGGTGACCAACCCTTTACATAGCGATTATACTGGCAGTGAAAATTTTAAAAAGCGTTGTAAGGACGAGTTGGGTTATCAGCCCGTGAATATCCATGCAAGGTTGTCCCCAACAACTCTTGAGTTTACGGGAAACATAGTTTCATTCCATCAAAACCCAAATCAACCCTTAGACCCTTAGGGAAATGAAAGATCATGAGTGAGATGGCATAATCAAAAACCCACATGGGCAGGTAAATGCCTTTTGGGGCTTCTTTTGGGATTGGAAAATCAATCTACAAAAGATTGACCAAAACTTAACTTTAAGAAGATGGTCCATTTAATTGAGTTTGTTTATTTGTTTAATTATCATAGGTGCAGCCATTAATTGGCTGTGCCTTGATTAAATGGATACCTTTTATAAAAAATAAATTATTACATATGAAAATGCAACTCAAAGTGTTGGTTTTAATGTTCGTTTCAATAACATTTGGAAAAACCTTTGGACAACAACTACCACGCATTTATAAAGCACCGGAATTTGATGTGGAATGGCGGCAACCCACAAACCACCCCGATAGAATTGTCCTTTCCTATGGGGAAGATCCATCCACAACTGCTAGTGTCACTTGGAGAACCTCTTCGGAAATAGATACTGCCTATGCTGAAATTGCAATTGCTACCGCCGCACCTAAATTTTGGCGCAATGCAAGCACGATCAAAGCGGTAACCACAACTTTTGATGCATTGGAAATGGATGAGGCTGAAGTGCTGGCGAACTATCATTCTGTGTGGTTCCCGGATTTAAAAAGTGGTACTACCTATGCTTATCGAGTAGGAGACGGCAAACGGTGGAGCGAGTGGATTCAATTTAAAACCGCACCAATGGAAAGTAAGGACAGGTTCTCATTTTTATATGTAGGAGACACCCAAAATTTCATATTGGAGTTATGGTCACGTTTAATCAGGGAGGGCTATAAAAAAGCCCCGGATGCAAGATTTATTGTTCATGCGGGGGATCTTGTGAACAATGCCCATAATGAACAGCAATGGCAAGAATGGTTTGATGCAGGTGGTTGGATTCACGGAACTATTGGGGCATTTCCAATTCCTGGCAACCATGAGTATCGAAATTTGACGCCTGAAGCATCTGAGAGAAGCCTCTCACTACAATGGAAACATCAATTTACCTTACCTGAGAATGGGCCGGAAGGATTGGAGGAAACAGCCTATTTTATGGACTATCAAAATATGCGAATCATTGGATTGAATAGTAACGTAGATCACCAACAACAAGCCAAGTGGGTAGAGAAATTGCTTTCGGAAACAGATAAAGACTGGAAGATTGTTACGTTTCACCATCCTTTGTTTTCTGCTTCCGATGGCCGGGACAACAAAGAGTGGAGGGAGTTGATGAAACCTATTTTTGACAAATATGAAGTGGATCTTGTGTTGCAGGGACATGATCATAGTTATGCCCGAGGTAGAGTTTCTCCCAATGAAAATGTTTTGGATGGTGTTAACATGAGAGACAAAACAGGAACTGTATATGTAGTTTCGGTAAGTGGAGGTAAAATGTATGGATTGCGCAAAAACGCATGGGAAGGTTATGAGGCCCAAAGAGACAGAGCGGCGGAGAATACCCAATTATTTCAGGTAATCACTATTGAGAATGATAAATTATCTTTTGAATCCTACACTGCTGTTGGGGAACTTTATGATGCTTTTGACTTAATTAAAAAGGCTGGCCAACCTAACGAGTTTGTTGAACGAGACAATGAAGCGATTGCCGAACGTAGATTTTCCAATACCATTCCCTATCAAGATCCACTGCCCGAAGGAGCAGAAGAGTCATTATTGTCAAGATACCCCGGTTATGAAGTAAATGGAGTAAGATTTGTAAATGATAATGAATTTATAGGATATAAAGTCCGATTGGATAAGGAGGGTGAAAGAAAGGAGCTCTCTTTGGATGTGAATGGAAAAATTTTGGAATAACTAAATTTATCTTTACAATTATTCGATGCCATAGAAGGCATAGGCTTCAATTCCTGCCATCGATAACCGTATCAATAAAAAAAGTAACTCTACTGGTAATTTCTGGTTGGCGTTGCGAGAGATAGATGATGTTTGTGATATGGTGTAAATTTCACGTTATCAGTTTTTTACTTTTTGTAATCGTGCTTGGTCTTCCATATCGTTCTTCTTTTGGACTTTATCCGCACTTAGATTAGATTTTGGTCATTTCCTTCCTTTTTTTGGTTACCTAGGCCATAGGCACACCACCTAATTTTGTCGTGTAACAATGATGAAATTAAATCGGGGAGCCATGAAAACAATCAATTTTATAAACAAAGTGCTACTATCTTTTGTTATGGTAGGGCTAAGTGCCCAAGCACAAACAAAGGACACAGGTATTGAAACCAAGCAAATGGTTGAAAACTCCTTGGAGCTTTTCAAACAACTATCAAACGATATTGCACTTGATGAGGAATTTAATTACCGAAAGGAACTTAAGGCATCCAGAGCCGAACAGACCATGTTCTATTTTAGGGACATCAAAGTAAGCAAGACCCAATTGTTGAGGTACTTTAAAAGGGCCGCAAGAAGTTCGGACAACAGCATACAGTTCAAGACCTATTTTTTGGAAAGGCAACTATACTTTATCAATAAACTGGACAGAAAAACCCTTTCCGGAGTGTATGATGCCATGCGTTCAAAAACCTTGAACGGGTACTTGGATATATTGGCCGTATTCGCAGCTACTGACCAAATAATGCCAACCATGGTTCGCAGTTAAGATTTTGGTCATTTTTGAAAATAATATGGTTATCAAGAATGGCAACACCTCCAATAATTTTGTTCACATAATCTAAAATCAAAGTAGAAATCATGATACGACTAAATTTAAACACAAAGAAAAACCTGACCATAGGTGTTATGGTTTTGGCGATATCAGTATTCATTTATGCTTTCACAAGTGCTGAAAATGAAACTGAAAAACAAGAAGCAGGGGTGGCCGCACTTCCAGTAGAGGTAGCTAAGCCCATATTTGAGAACATAACCGAATGGGACGAATACACCGGTAGGTTCGAGGCCAGTAGCAGGGTAGAGGTACGAGCCCGGGTGAGCGGATTTTTGGAAAAAGTCAACTTCCAGGACGGAGAACTTGTGAAAAAAGGACAAGTATTGTTCGTAATCGACCAAAGACCTTATAGAATTGCTTTGGATGAGGCAAAGGCCAATTATGCCCAAGCCCTGGCATCGCTAAAAACAGCGCAGGACAATTTTGAAAGGGTAGAATCCTTACGGGAGACAGGAGCTTTGTCCATTGAGGAATACGACAGAAGAAAACAGGCGCTGGTTCATGCTGAGGCAAGCATCCAATTAGCACAGGCAAAGGTGGACAATGCTAAACTCAATTTGGAGTTTACGGAAGTGAAAGCGCCTATTTCGGGACTTGTTAGTAGAGATAGGGTAAATGAAGGAAACCTAGTGGATGGAGGTAGTGCCAATTCCACCTTGTTGACTACCATCGTGGCCACTAGTCCAATCCATTTCTATTTTACAGGAAGTGAATCCGATTACTTAAGATATGTGCGATTGGCCAGAAATGGGGAACGCGGTGAGGCCCGTTCCGAAGCATTGCCCGTATTTATCAAATTATTGGACGAGGACGAATTCGTGCACGAGGCCAAGATGGACTTTGTGGATAACGAGATTGACATGAATTCCGGTACCATTGAAAGTAGGGCAGTTCTTGAGAACAAGGATCACTTATTAGAACCCGGAATGTACGGCAAGGCACGATTAGTGGGAAGTGCGGAACACAAGGCAATGATGGTCCCCGATGAAATTATCGGTACCAACCAGTCCATTCGCTTTATCTACACCTTGTCAGAAGACAATCAAGTTGTAAGCAAGGCCGTAACCTTGGGGCCTTTACATTCCAATGGACTTAGGATTGTCAGGGACGGTATTTTGCCAGAGGATCAGGTCATTGTAAATAATCTACAAAAAATAAGACCCGGTATGGTGGTAAGTCCTTCACAAGTAGCCATACAGGGAGAGGTGAACAACCTGACAACGGTGGCCCAGGTAGATTGATATTGGAATAACAGCCAACTGTAAAATTACAATCAACAAAAAGTAAACTTCTTTTGCCCTCCAGACCCCATATAATTGGGAGTTTGGATGGGCAGCGGGAGACCTATCATCAAAAAGTAAAACAATGAAATTCAGTCATATATTTATTAAAAGGCCCATATTCGCCGCAGTACTCAGCGTACTTATCCTAATTGTGGGCGGGCTTGCCTACGTCTCTTTGCCCATTTCACAATTTCCGGATGTGGCACCCCCAACTATTGAGGTTGTGGCGGTATACCCTGGGGCAAATGCACAGACCCTTTCAGAGAGCGTAGCCGCACCTCTGGAAAAGGAAATTAATGGGGTAGAGGATATGATCTACATGACCTCACAGTCATCAGCCGATGGTCGCGTGGTACTACAGGTTGCCTTTGAACTGGGGACGGACCTCGACAAGGCACAGGTACAGGTGCAGAACCGGGTGGCCATAGCTGAACCTCGATTGCCAGAGTCCGTAAAAAGATTGGGTATTACTACCAAAAAGATATCACCGGATATGCTTCTTGTTGTGAACATGTATTCACCGAACAAGACCTATGACCAGACCTATATGGGCAACTATGCGGTGCTCCAACTAAAGGATGAGCTCGCTCGTATCAAAGGGGTCGGGGATATCCAAATCTTTGGAGCGGCCGAATATGCCATGCGCATCTGGCTCAATCCTGATAAAATAGCAACATTGGACATTACCGCCGGAGAAGTGGTAGCAGCACTGAGGGCGCAGAATATTCAGATTGCTAGCGGTACGCTGAATACGCTCCCCGCAGGAAGTCAATCCGCCTTTGAGGTGAATATTCAGACCCAAGGTAAACTGGTGACCACCGAACAGTTCGAAAATGTGATTATCAAGTCGGGTGAAGATGGGAGAATAGTTCGCCTCAAGGATATTGGCCGAGTTGAACTTGGTGCGCAGAACTATGCCACCAAGGGATATTTGGGAAAAGATCCTGCTATCGCGATGCCCATTTTTCAACAACCGGGAGGAAATGCCTTGGAGACTGCCTCACAGATTCAGGACAAAATGGAAGCACTATCCAAAAGCTTCCCAAACGACCTCGAGTATAAAATAGCATACAACCCCACTGAATTTATCCAGAAGTCGGTCGATGAGGTGTACCATACTATTTTTGAGGCCGTGATCTTGGTGGTCTTGGTGATTCTCTTGTTCCTTCAATCTTGGAGGGCGGCCATCATCCCGATTTTAGCAATACCCGTTTCCCTTATCGGTACCTTTGCCGTAATGCAGGCCATTGGATTCTCGCTGAACAATTTAACCTTGTTTGGGTTGGTACTTGCTATCGGAATTGTTGTGGATGATGCCATTGTAGTGGTCGAAAATATGGAACGTTATCTGGCTAAAGGATTATCTCCCAAAGAGGCGGCCTTTAAGACGATGGACGAAGTTGGGGGCGCATTGGTAGCCATTGGGTTGGTCTTGATAGCCGTATTTATTCCAACCGCCTTTTTGGAGGGCATTTCCGGTCAATTTTACAAGCAATTCGGGATGACGATTGCCGTGGCCACTGCCATATCGGTTTTTGTATCCCTTACCTTGAGCCCGGCCATGGCCGCCTTGCTCATGAAGCACGAGGATAGGTCATCAACAAAGAAAACACCTGTATGGTTGAGACCATTGGCATTTATTGGAAATCGTTTCAACGGTTTTATGGATTGGGTTTCCGAGCGCTATGGAAAAGCGGTGCAAAAATTGGTGCGTACCGCCACGATGGTCATGGCAGTTTACTTTGGACTGATCGCCATTACAGGTTTTGAGTTCAATAGGGTGCCCCAGGGATTCATTCCGGCCATGGACCAGCAGTATTTCATTACCATTGTCCAGCTTCCTCCAGGTTCCTCATTGACCAGAACCGATAAGGTTGTCCGTGAGGTACTTGACCTAGGGTTGGAAATTGATGGGGTGGAAAATGCCGTTTCATTTACCGGGTTTGATGCAGCATCGTTTACCAATGCATCAAATGCCGCAGCAGTGTTCTTGACCTTGGAGGATTTTGATATTAGAAATGAAAAAGGTCTGGGGTATGAAGACCTTTTGGGCACGGTCAGAGCAAAGCTAAGTCAGATTGATGATGCCATTGTATTGGTTATCCCGCCACCATCGGTAAGGGGTATTGGTAATGCAGGTGGATTCAGGATGATGGTTCAGGATAGAGGAAATCTGGGAACGGAAGAACTCCTCAAGGCGACCAATGAACTGGCGATGGCAGCCAATCAGGATCCGATATTGAACAATGTATTTAGCTTCTTCAATAATCAGACCCCACAATTATTCTTGGATATTGACCGTGTAAAGGCCGAAAAATTGGGAATTGATGTAGCGGACATATTCCAATCATTGGAAATCTATATGGGTTCCGCCTTTGTGAACGAGTTCAATTACTTGGGAAGAACTTTTCAGGTAACGGCACAAGCCGATGCCCCTAACCGTTTGACACCGGATGATATTTCAAAGATAAAAGTACGCAACGATAAAGGAGAGATGGTTCCCTTGGGTACGGTCTCACAACAGGAAGATATTTCCGGACCTTCACGAATCCCCAGGTTTAATCTGTATCCATCAGCTTCACTAAACGGGGATTTTGCACCGGGTCATAGCTCAGGCGAAGGATTGGATCGCATGGAAGAATTGGCTGCGGAAATATTGCCACCAGGAATATCTTTTCAATGGACGGAAATTGCTTATCAAGAAAGAAAAGCGGGCAATACCGCAGGAATAGCATTTTTGTTGGCGGTCGTATTTGTGTTTCTCTTGTTGGCTGCCCAGTTCGAGAGCTTGGTATTGCCTTTGGCGGTAATTTTCATTGTGCCCATGGTATTGTTATCGGCCATGATAGGTGTAGATTTGGCCGGTCTCGACAACAATATCATGGTTCAGATCGGATTGGTAGTGCTTGTGGGACTGGCGAGTAAGAATGCCATTTTGATCGTGGAGTTTGCGAAACAATTGGAGGACCAAGGAGAAGACTTGAAAACAGCGGTTATCGAAGCCTCAAAGTTGAGATTGAGACCAATTTTAATGACGGCCATGGCTTTCATCCTGGGAGTTGTCCCATTGGCCATTGCTACAGGAGCCGGTTCGGAATTGCGCGTATCCTTGGGTATAGCGGTATTCAGTGGAATGTTGGGCGTAACCGTTTTCGGGATTTTCTTGACCCCGGTATTCTATTATTTGGGCAGAAAATGGTCATTAAAAAGGGCTGTAAGAGAAAATAAGGAGCTGGTTCATCAATTAAATTAAAATCTAAAAGCAATGAAAAATTCAATAATAGTAACTGCAATAACATTACTGTTGGCTTCTTGTGGAATTACAAAGAGAGATTATAATGTTCAAAACGACGCGGAGGTCAAGCAGGATTTTCTTGCCAACGAAATCAAAGAGGAAGCCTATACTGAGGCAGCCATAACAAAAGAATGGTGGTCGGAATTTAACGACCCCGTCCTTGATACGCTCATTGAGAAGGCCAGAAGACACAATCTGGATATTAATTCGGCAGCGGCCAATTATAAGGCATCACGGGCTTTTCTCAAAGAAAGAAAATTGGACCGATTGCCAACAGTGACGGCCAATGGAAATTATACACGTACCCGTTTGGGAGAGAATGTATTTGTTCAGGGCAGCAACCCTACCTACAGCACGTACAACGCAAGCTTTGATGCTTTTTGGGAAGCAGACCTTTTTGGTAGGGTAACTAATAGAATCAAAGGGGCGTATGCCAATAGTAATCTTGCCTTGGCCGATATGCACGGAATGTATGTGAGCATATTTGCTGAAGTGGCCAATAATTACATGGAGTTACGTGGCACACAATATTTACTCGATATCGCCCGACGTAACCTACAAGGACAACAGGAAACCTATGAGCTCACGGTCAAATTAACGGAAGCGGGTACTAGTAACAGCCTTGATGTATCCAGGGCATTGGCCCAATTGGAGAGCACCCGAGCCAGTATTCCTCCATTGGAGGCTAGGGTAGAAGCACTGAAAAATAGTTTGAGCGTGCTTATCGGAGAGGTTCCCGGAAATTTGGGAAATGAAGTTGTTGACAAAAAGCCATTGCCAAGCCTACCTGCAACAGTAGCTCTGGGCGATGTTAGGGAAATGCTCCGAAGAAGACCTGATGTTCGTAGGGCCGAGGCTGCACTTCGGTCGCGCATTGCTACCTACAATATTTCGGTGGCCGAACTATATCCCAAGATTGAGTTTGGTGGTTCTGTTGGATTCTCAGCAGTCGATTTTGCAAATTTTGGTGAAAAGCCATCTTTCACTTGGACCCTGATGCCCAGTATCAGTTGGGCTGCTTTTAACCTGGGTCGTGTAAAACAACAGATCAAACGAAACGATGCCCTGACCATTGCCGCACTAAATCAGTACGAGAAAGCGGTATTGCAGGGATTGGAAGATATCAAAACTTCTTTGGCGAACTATGGCAAAGAGTTGGAACGAAGGGAAATCCTGCGCATTTCATCAGAGGCAAGCGCACAAGCCGCTACGTTTGCCAAGCAACGCTTTAACTCTGGATTGGACAGTTTTATTGATTACCTAAATGCTGATAACGCTTTGTTGCAGGCTGAGAATGCGTTAGCTTTAAGCGAGATTTCGTCGGCAACATCCCTAATAGCCATTTACAAGGCCTTGGGCGGTGGATGGGAAATCATTTCAGAAGAAGAATTGGATACTAAATATGAAAACTTGCATCTGGCCAGTGCCGATGCCAATTAAAACTTAGGTTGTAAGGTGGAGCGAATATTTTGGACAAAAAATAGTACCGTTCCACTACAAGATATATGAACAAGGCCGATATACCTGTTTTTGAAAATACGAATGATTTACATGAGGCCATTGGTTTTGCCCATAGGAGCCATATACCCAATTTTGATGTGTTTCCGGTAGAGGACATGGAAGCTTCGTCAAGAAGATGCATGCCGCCCTATCGTCAGGGATTTTATCAGGTAGGGTTGTTGAACTATACAGGAAAGAGTCAACTCAATCTCAATACAGATACCTTGGAACTGAATGAGTTTCCGTTATGGTTTGTGGTTCCAGGGCAGGTGTTCTCTTGGTTCAGGGATGAAAAGATGTCGGGATATTATGTGATGTTCAGAAAAGAGTTTTTGATCAATACTTTTCCGGATTTACAGAAAGATTTTCCTTTTTTGAAAATGTCCGAGAACAATGTGCTGATGCTCACCAAAGAAGAACATGAGTCGTTGTATTTTGATATGGAACGGATGCATTCGGTTTTTAAGAACCCGCATCCGTACCAAGAGAAAATGTTGGAGGGAATGCTCGGTTCCTTACTATATTTCTGTAAGGCAATCCATGAGCGCCATAAAACAACGGAAAATCACCTGAGCAGGTCACAGATCATTGCAAATCAGTTTGAAGCGTTGGTGGACAAAATGTATGTGGATACCAAAAACGTGAGCGATTATGCGGAAGAATTGAACATAACACCGAACTACCTGACCACGACCATCAAGAAATTGACAGGCAAGAGTGCCAAGGACATCATTCAGGAACGGCTTTTGATGGAAAGTAAAAGCCTGTTGAAATATTCAGGGTTGGATATTGCTGAGATAGCCTATCGCCTCAATTTTCAAGAACCGACCCATTTTACCAGGTTCTTTAAAAATTTGAGCGGAGTAACGCCAAATCAATTTAGGAGAATGTAAATAGTTTGATACCGATTTGACCAACAATAAATTGAGAAAAGAAATACTATTAAGAATGAAAAACCATATGCTAAATTTGTAAAATGAAATAAATGAGTAATGAAGAATGATAAATATGTTGCTGTTGTAACGGAAGCAGGTAATGGACTGGGCCACAAGTTTGCCAAGATTTTATTGGAGAATGGGTATGAGGTTGTGCTTGCGGCATGCGGGAAAAGCTTTGAATTACTCTCCAAAGACGGGGAGGATTTACACGGATATCAGCTTTTGAAAATCGATTTTAGTTCGGAAGAGAGTTTGGGCGTGTTGGAACACACCATAAAGGAATCGTATGGTAAATTGGATTTGCTGATCAACAATGCTGAAATTGTCAATGGTTTTGGCCACAAGATAGATCAAATCAATATCGAGGATATCAAGGAGGTCTATGAGATCAATTTTTTCTCTATCATTCGAACCATACAAACACTTAAGCCTTTATTGAATCAGAGTAACGAACCTAGAATCATTAACATCACCAGCTCGTTGGGTGACATCAATAAGATGAAGGATGAAAGTTTTTGTTATTCTGGATATAGTCTTACTGCTTATTCTACCTCCAAAGCAGCGCTTAACATGTTTACTCATTTGCAGTGCAAGGAATTTAAGCCTTCTAAAATAAAAATGTACAGTTTTGATCCTGTAAATATGAAAAACTGTACTTATAACTCCGTAGCCATTTGTGATGGCATCAAAGATGACTTTATTTCCCTGATTGAAAGAAAGCAAATGAGAGCGTAGATTGTCTCATTGAAAATATTATGTAAGCACTTAATGTATTTATACAGCTTAAGTTAGACTACCTTTCTATATGTAACAATTTAATTTTGTATTCAATTGGTTCATAAATAGATGTGGATGATTTTTGGGAAAGTGCTTTTTATATAGGAAAGCAGGTATGATACTTATTGCATAAGTTTGAACCATAGTATAGGTTTCAACACATCTTTTTATCTTTTTTGAATCTGTTCTTCGCTGATGGCCATGGAATTAATTTTATCATGCGTAAAAAGCGCCCGTTTGCCGGATATTGCCGATCTGGTGTTATGTTATTGAATGTCAATGCCACCAATAACATAATTGTGACTCCGCTGAGCACAGGAAAGAAAATATACCAATAGCCCAATCCAATAATTTTTTCCGAACCTATTACCGCAATCAAGGCGGTGGCTCCCCCGGGCGGATGGAGGGTCTTGCTGAATTGCATGGCCAGAATGGATAATGAAACGGATAGGGCAGCGGCCAGCCAAAGAATATCTCCCAAAAATTGACATACAGTGACACCTATTACCGCACTTATCAGATGCCCTCCTATCAAGTTGCGTGGTTGCGCCAAAGGACTATTTATGGCTCCATATATTAAAACACCTGTGGCACCAAAAGATCCTATGAGCAATATGTTGTCCGATTGGTCCAAATATTGATTTTGGATAATACCGATGCAGGCAATTCCTATAAATGAGCCTAAAAAGGACCAAATCAACTCTTTAGGTTCCACAGAGGTTTCCTTGTACACAATATATCTCCCAATACGATATCCCCGCTTGATATTCTTTTTCATATATGGCCCCAAAGATAAGGCTATGTCATGGCGGTGCAATTTAGAATGAGATGATAATGAGAAAGAAAAATAAATTTTTTGTTATGAGAATAACACTGAATGCAACACTTTCCTTAATAATTAAATTGCAAAATAAAGTTTTATTGTAGCTAATATTAAAAGAAGAAAACTGATCAGGACAATTTGAAAATTATTTGTCTTTAAGTGAAGATATGAATGGATTCTGTTTGATTAAAGGTTTTAAGGTCGAACCGGTAATTTTCTTGTGTCCTGAACACTGGTCACAAGCAAAAAAAAGCCCTAAAAAATTAGGGCCTTTTACAGCTTAATGAAAGGCTCAAACTTCCTTCACAATCGCTTAGAAATAGTATGTTTAAGGATTAAAACTTTTTGGTTCTACTCACCTCTTTCTTGTTTTTGCTTGTTCACCATGGCTTCCACATCGCTCAACAATTTTTTAGCGTCGTAGACAATACCATCTTTGATGGTGTATTCAATTCCACCAACTCTTTCCACTTTTGCGGTGTCATCGTTCAAACGAACGGCGCCAGTTCCGTAAAGTACTTTTAGGTTTTGAAGAGGGTTCTCGTCCACAATGATCATGTCGGCCAACAAACCTTCACGGATCACACCATACTCGATTGGTTTTTTCAAAGGCTTGAAGATTTCTTGGGCACTGTGCATGGTTGCTGCACGGATAACTTCCAATGGGTGGAATCCGGCTTCTTGGAACATTTCAAGTTCCAATATGGTTCCAAAACCATAGGTCTGGTAAATGAAACCTGAATCTGAACCTAGCGTGATCTTCCCGCCCATGTTCTTGTATTCATTAAGGAACTGCATCCAAACTTGATAGTATTTTTTCCACGCCACTTCGTCTTCAGTGGTCCAGTCGAACCAATATGCGCCATGGCTCGTACGGCTGGGTGAAAAGAAATCCATCAAAGAGGGCAAAGTGTATTTCTCGTGCCAGTCCGCGTTGCGTGCTCTCATCACATCCCTGCCTGCAGAATAAATGGTCATGGTCGGGTTGATATAGAAATCCAGTTTTAAAAATTCATCAAGAAGTGCATTCCATTTTTCACCTCCCGGTTTCACCAAGTTCCATTGGCGTGCAACTTGGCCAAAACGGTGCTGCTCATCTCCATAATTGATGTCCACCGGCCAAGGCTGCACATCGTTGTTTTCGTACATGGATTCAAATAGGCCATAAAAGTGGGTCATACTGGTAAGTCCCAATCTAGCAGCATCAATGGTGTTCATTTGTGCCACACCACTTTGTGCCAGGTGGGCAGTGCTCCCCATCCCCAATGAGTTGGCTTCATCTAGTACGGCCTCCATAATTTCAGGGCGATGTGAGCTAAGCTTTAGTCCATCCACACCTTTCTTGTTGGCATATCGTACCCATTCCCTTGCATCTTCCGGTGTTAGAATTTTTCGATTTTCCCATTCTTTTCCAGTTCCAATCCTATGAAAGGAGACCATTCTTGGTGCAACAATCTCGTTTTTGGCACTTCTTTCTTTTTCTTTTAGCGACCACTCCAAGTTTCCAAAAGGCACGCCTCTTATTGTTGTAATTCCATGGGCCATCCATAATTTATATACGTACTCTGCTTCAGGAGCTTTTGGGGCACCTCCAGTGTGCACGTGCAGGTCAATCAAACCTGGCATCACATATTTACCGTTGGCATCGATTTCTTTGGTTTTGCCATTTCCCAGTTTCGGGCGTTTGGATTCATCGATTGGGACTTTGGGTACACCGACTCTTGCGATATCTACAATTTTGTTGTCCTCGACAATAATGTCCACAGGCCCTGAAGCTGGTCCGCCGGTTCCGTCGATTAAAATGGCACCTCTAATAATAAGTCTGTCAAAGGGACCTTCTCCCTCGCCCGCTTTTCTGTCTGGTGCACCAATAGTTTGGGCACACATCAGCATTGGGAGCAACAGAAGTGTTGCAAAAAATAATTTTTTCATGATTTAACGTTTAAATGGTTGGTGGTTGGTCAAACCCATGATTGTGGAAAATGGGCATAAACAATCCGTATTTAATAACACTGTTCAATACTATGTTAAATAAATATAGATTTAGGGTGACAGAAGGTTGTTTTTTATAAATAATGGAAGTGTTATTGGGTTAAGATCGCCGGCTTGATAAACGGCTCAAAAAAACTCACGAAACCGTCATTCTGTAGAGAAAATCGTAATCAGTAAATAGAAGACAGTTGTTCTACTAATTGGGAGAGCAGAATCAGTAGAAATAAGGAAATAAAATCTTCTTTTTTGTTGGACCTTAAAAATGCATAGGCCCTTTTCATTTGGGTTTTTACCGTGTTTACCGAAATACCGTTGGCTTCGGCAATTTCAGTATAGCTTTTTCCGTCCACTACGACCGACACAAAAATTTCTTTCCTTTTTGTGGGCAATTTGTTGATGAGGTCGTTCAACTTATTGTTTTGTCGGTCCAATTTGGGTTCTGGGGCACTGGTGTCCGTTTCAAAAGTATCCATTAGCCGTTGTTCCCTTTTTTTCTTTTCTAAATACTGAAGGCTTAAATTTTTGACGGATTTTTTTGCATAAGCTTCAAAAGATGTGTTTATGGTAATCGACTCCCTTTTGTTCCAAAACGAAACAAAAAAGTCCTGCACAATGTCTTTTGAAATATCCTTATCCTTTACTATGGAAAAGGAAACCAAGCACAAAAGTGGATAGTTGTTTTTAAAAAGCTCTTCAACCTTAAATCTCATAAATTGAGGTTTCGGGGGTATTCATATAAATTTAAAGTTACCGAAATATAAAATTAAACTGGATCATTACCCAAATTGGATAAAAAAATTATTGATTTTTAAAAAAATCTTTGAGGATTGTCACCCTATTTCAATAAAATACTATCTAATACATGAGAACAATGATCTAATGCAACAGAAAGAAACATTGCTTACACTTATAAAGAAGTTGAAGGAGTCGACCGGTTGGAAAGATAAATCTGACAAGGAGTTTGAGGATTTCTCTCAAGAATTGATTGGGCGTATTATTGAAGAGGATTTGGTGGACGAATCTTTTGAATTTTTGGAAGGTTTGGATGTAGATAAGGATTGGAAATCCTTAGAGGCCAGGATGACTAAAACCAAGGTTAAAAAACTTTACCCAAAACGAATACTCAAATATGCAGCGATTTTTGTTGGTGTGGTCTCATTGGGAATAGGTTATGTGTGGCTAAGCGACAATAATAATGATGCCATATTATCAGGTATGGATGGTGAGTATGTAACATTGGACACGGGTTCGGATAGAACCTTGATAGAGTCACATGGTAGCCATGCCGTTACACTTCCATCAGGTGAAACAGTGGCCGTGCATAATGGAGATACATTGATATATGGTTCTAATGAAGAGATTAAGGACTTTGTTTATAATGAGCTCAATATACCCAATGGGAAAATGTTCACGCTTGTATTGTCAGATGGTACCAAGATTTATTTAAACTCAGGAACAAGGATCAAATTTCCAGTAAAGTTTCCTGAAAATGGTAGACGGGAAGTGTTGGTTTATGGTGAAGCATATTTTGATGTGACCAAGGATGAAAATCGTCCGTTTGTGGTCAATTCCAAAGAAGTTGCGATAGAAGTATTGGGAACACAATTTAATCTGTCTTCCTATGATGATCAAAATGAAGTGGCTACAGTATTGGTAGAAGGTTCGGTGAGTCTTTCACATGCGGAAAATGGCAAGGATGGGATTTTGTTGAAACCTGGAGAAAAAGGCGCGTGGAACAGGGGCAAGGGAATAATCGAGGTAGAAGAAGTAGATGTTTCATTACATACCGGTTGGGTAAATGGAGAAGTTGTTTTTAGGAACGCACCATTTACCGAATTACTGGCAAGTTTGGAGAGGACCTACAATGTGAAAATAGAAAACACCAACGACAGTATTATTGGACAGACTTTTAGTGCGAGGTTCAATAGAAATGTAGAAAAAATAGAGGATGTTCTTGAGGCCTTGAGAATTATAACACCTTTTGAGTATGAGGTTGTTGATGGTAAAAAAGGTAAAAAGAAGGATGTCAAAATAAAGTAACAGATAACAACCAAACGATAAACTATTAATACTAAAATATATATGCCAATGAAATGACTTTTTTATTAAAAAAAGTACACACAAAAAAAGGGAATGTTGGCCCATTCCCTCTCTTGAACTGTGTAATAAATATCGATTCAAACTAATTAAATCAACTCAAAATTATGAAAAAAAAACCATCTAGAATTCTTTTTTTAAAGAGATTTTTGAAGAATGGTTTATCAACCAAATTGACCATTTTTCTAATAATTGCTTCGATAATCCAAATTCAGGCGGCTAACTCCGATTCGCAAGGAGAAAAGCTTTCACTTGATTTAGAAGAAGTTACCATAGAGAGCGCACTGGGAGAAATCGAATCCCGTTCCGAGTATCGTTTTATGTACGAGTACAGTCAGATCCCTTTAAAAAAGAAGGTGAGTTTAAAGACGAACGACCAGAAAGTGGAGGATATCCTGACGCTTTTGTTCAGGGATACTAAAGTGGTTTATCAAATCCGTGGCAGACAGATTATACTGATGAAATCTGCCGGTAAGAAATCATCGGATGGATTTTCTTCGGCGGAACCCGTCAAGCCAATAATACAGAGCACAGTAACAGGTACGGTAGTGGATTTTAGCGGGGTGCCTTTATTGGGTGCGAACGTTATGGTTAAAGGAACGTCCAATGGTGCCCAAACTGATTTTGATGGAAATTTTACCATACAGGCCGAGCCTGGAGACATTTTAGTGGTATCCTACATCGGTTTTAAGACTTCGGAGACAGAAGTTACGGGAAGTGGACCCATCACCATTGAACTCCAAGAAGATTCCGCACAGTTGGATGAGGTTGTTGTAACCGCCCTTGGTATTTCCCGGGAGAAAAAATCCTTAGGGTACGCAACACAAGAGGTTGATGGCGAGGATGTGAACAGGACTCCAACGGATAACGTGGTTAATGCCTTATCTGGTAAAATTGCCGGTGTTCAGATCAAGAACAATACCAATATGGGTGGATCTAGTAATGTTGTGATTCGTGGTAGTACCTCTTTAACAGGTAACAACCAAGCATTGTTCGTTGTGGATGGAGTTCCTGTGAGTAACTCCAACTTTAACACAGCCGATCAGCAAAGCGGTACCGGTGGTTTCGATTACGGTAACATGGCCTCGGACATCAACCCAAACGATATCAAATCCATTAACGTACTTAAAGGTGCGGCAGCAACGGCACTTTATGGTTCTAGGGCCACGAACGGAGCGGTGATCATTACCACTAAATCAGGAGCCGGAGCAAAACAAAAACCAACAGTAACTATCAACTCAAACGTTACCATGGGATTCATCGATAAATCCACATGGCCAGATTTCCAATATCAGTACGGTACAGGATATGGTCCTGTTTATGGTAACGATGGAATGAGTTTTTTCAACGACCAAGATGCCAATGGTGATGGGGAATTGGATTTGGTAACACCAGCTACCGCATATGGTTCTTATGGTGCACAGTTTGATCCCAATCTAATGGTATATCAATGGGATTCCTTCTACGAAGGATCTCCGTATTATCTCCAACCAAGTCCATGGGTTGCTCCGGAGAGCAGATTGATCGATTTCTTTGAAACCCCCGTAACCATGACCAATAGTGTTGCGGTTGCCGGTGGAAGTGATAAGGCAACCTATAGAATTGCCTATACCCGTTTCAATCAAGATGGATTGATGCCGAACAGTAACATGACGAGGGACAATATTTCCATCAATACATCTTTTAATATTACCGATAAGTTCTCCGTTTCGGGAAGTGCAAACTATATACTTACCGATGCCTTGGGTAGAAACAGAACAGGTAGTGAAACAGGAGCCAATGCACAGAACGTTATCTCATCCATGAGAAGATACTGGGCCATGAATGTTGGTATCGATGAACTGAAAGATGCTTATTTTAACACAGGAACCAATGTTGACCCATTTATGGGTGGTACAATCGATAACCCTTACTGGGTCGTTTACGAAAACTACCAGAACGATTCCCGTAGTAGAATTTTTGGAAACGTATCCGCAAAATATAAATTCACCGACTGGTTGAATGTGGAAGGTAGGGTTTCCTTGGATACCTATTCCTTTATTCAAGAAGAAAGGAATAATGTAGGAACAGCTGGTGCTGTGGGAAGATATTCCAGGAGAAACATCAACTATAGTGAAGAAAACTATGATTTGATGATCAACTTCAACAAATATGTTACCGACAAGTTGAACATCAGCGGTGTCTTGGGAGCCAATATTAGAAGAACCGACCTGAGCTCCATATATGCCGAAACAAATGGTGGATTGGTACTTCCAGATTTGTTCTCCCTTTCCAACTCATTAAACTTGCCACCAGCCCCAATAGAAAATGTGGAGAAAGTTGGAGTTGATGGATATTACGGTTTGGCCTCGTTCGGTTATGATAATTTGATCTATGTGGATTTGACCGGAAGGTTTGACCACTCTTCAACTTTGCCAGAAGAGAACAGCACATATTTCTATCCATCCATTTCTTCCAGTTTTGTGTTTTCTAATTTAGTGGACAAAAACTGGTTGAGTTTTGGTAAACTTCGTTTAAACTATGCCGAGGTAGGTAGCTCCGCTCCTGCAAACAGTTTGATCGATGTATTGAACAAACCGACACCATTTGGAGCGGTTCCTTTGTACGGTACAAATGATACCAAGAACAATGAAGACTTATTGCCTGAAACAACAATCAGTTACGAGGCTGGTCTTGAAATGAGATTCTTGAACAGTAGATTAGGTTTTGATCTATCTCTTTACCAAACAAATTCCAAGGATCAGATTATCCCTGTGGCCATTTCAACCACAACAGGATACTCTTCCAGATTTGTAAATGCTGGTGAAGTTGAAAACAAAGGTATTGAGGTAGCCATTAATGGAGACATCGTACAAACAGAGGATTTTCAATGGAAAGCCAATGTAAACTGGGCCAAAAACCAGAGTGAGGTAGTTTCCTTGTTCGAAGGTGGTAGCAATCTACAATTGGGAACTGTAAGTGGAGTTTCCATCAATGCAACTGTTGGGGAACCCTATGGAACCATTCAAGGAACCGACTATATCTACGTGGATGGAAAACGTTTGATCAACCAAGAAACAGGGGCATATGAGCGTACTACAACATCCAATAACGTAATTGGTAACATTACCCCTGATTGGACGGCAGGTATTACCAACCAGTTTAGGTACAAGAACTTTGATTTGAGCTTTTTAATTGATATCCAAAGTGGAGGAGATGTCTACTCAAACGATATCTCAACAGGTAACCGTTCAGGTCTGTATGCTTGGTCTGTAGGACTTAACGATTTGGGCAATCCAATAAGAAACTCCTTGGCCGATGGCGGAGGTATCATATTGGACGGTGTAGCTCCTGATGGATCTCCAAATACCGTTAGAACCGCAATGGATAACTACAGAAATGCAACAGGTAGTGTTATGGCGCCACAGGCGCACTTCGTATACGATGCATCTTATGTGAAGCTTAGAGAAGTTGCCTTGAACTATAATTTCCCGAAAATGGCCTTTATGGACAAACTTAGCATTCAATCGTTAAGATTAGGTTTAACAGGTTCCAACTTGTGGATCATCCATAAAAACCTGCCATACGCTGACCCAGAAGCTGGATTAAGTTCCGGTAACTTGCAAGGTTCCCAGAACGGGGTTTTGCCTACGGTAAGAAATATCGGTTTTAACCTACAAGTTCAATTCTAAACCAAAAAAAATCAGAAAATGAAAAACTATTATATCATAATTTTAATGGCGCTGTTTTTCTCATGTTCCGGTGATTTGGAAGACATGAACGTGGACGTGAAGAACGCAACAGAGGCTCCTGCGGAGACCTTTTTCAACAATGCCGTGAAAAATCTGTCCGATACCATGAGCGGTATCACCTATGGGGCCAATGGTAACCCATTTAATACAACCAGATTGTTGGTGCAGCAAATTTCCTCAGTAACCTATAACGAGGGAACCACATACTATTCCAACTTTACTTGGAACGAGGTCTATATGGATATCTTGAACAACCTTCGCCAAAGCGCTGAGGTCATTCAGAGTGCAGAGAGTTTGACTCCTGCAAACGAAAACCAATTGGCAATCATAGAGATTGTTCAGGTATATACTTGGTCCAAACTTGTGGAGTCTTTTGGTCATATACCCTATTCCCAAGCTTTGGATGTGGATAACATTTCGCCAGAATATGATGATCAAGAAGCAATTTACACCGATTTATTATCAAGATTGACCACGGCTATCAATGCTTTGGATGCCTCCCAGCCTTCTTGGGGTCAAGACCTTCTTTATAATGGAGATGTGTCCAGCTGGAGCTCTTTTGGTAGTTCATTGTTGTTCCAGATGGGAATGAGAATCATAGAATCCAATCCAACTTTGGCTACGGATGCCATAACAACGGCCTTGCCAAATATTTTTACCTCAAATGCAGATATTGCGCAAATAGAGCATTTGGAGTCTCAGCCAAATACAGCTGAACTTTGGACGGATTTGGCCGTAGGAAATCGTAGGGACTTTGTGGGAACAGATGTCTTTATAGACTATATGAACGAGTTGGAAGATCCACGAAGATCAGTGTTCTTTCAAGAAGTTGATGGTACCGAGGGTGTGTATCGCGGCTCGGAATCCGGACTTGTGGTAGCGTATTTTGATTTCTCCCGATTCGGGACATTATTCTATCAGCCGACCACTCCAGTAATCCTTTTGGACTATGCAACAATTGAATTTTTGTTGGCCGAAGCTGCCGAGAGAGGAATTGCCGGGGTAACCGATGCAGAAGCACACTACAATGCGGCCATACAAGCCAATTTTGATTATTATGGACTAGGTGACAGCGCAGCCGCTTATTTGGCAGACCCAGACGTAGCATATACTACAGCTCCCGGAACTTGGGAAGAAAAAATAGGTATGCAAAAGTGGGTGGCATTGTTCAACCAAGGATTGGAGGCATGGACAGAGTATAGAAGATTGGATTACCCTACTTTGGAGGCACCCCCTCAATCCTTTGTTCCGACTGTTCCGGTAAGGTTGACATACCCTATTTCCGAGCAAACTTTGAACAGGGCCAACTATGAAAGCGCTGCTGCGGCCATAGGTGGAGATCTGCTTACTACTAGTTTGTTCTGGGATGTGGATTAAATTCTTTTAAAATATCCAACTTAACCATAAGATTGCCTGGGCTGAAACCCAGCCTAGGCTCTCATTGATTTTTTATCCGTTTGATTAGCTGAAAAGGGGCAGAATACACGCTATCTGATTTTGATTGCTCAATTAATCAAAATTCTGCCCCTTTTTTATTTATGATCCACTAATTTGAATTACCATAGGCTTAAATAATTATATCCTACCTTTTTGGACCATCCTCGTCACATTAAAACATTAAAACCATGAAAACAAGACTTAACAAAATCATATATCTTTTTCTCTTGATCGGTACCACGGTATCCGCACAGCAGTTGAATACCGCAATGGATTCAACAGTAACTGTTCAAGGAAAGGTCAACATCAAAGGGAAAGAAGTAAAATACAAAGCAACCACAGGTAAGCAGCCTGTATGGGACGATAAAGGAAAAATAATAGCCGGACTGTTTTTCACCTATTACCAAAGAACAGATGTGGACAACATTGCCAAAAGACCATTGGTAATTTCTTTTAACGGTGGCCCGGGCTCGGCTTCGGTTTGGATGCACATTGCATATACCGGACCAAAAATTTTGAATATTGATGAAGAAGGATATCCGGTTCAACCTTACGGAATTAAAGACAATCCAAACTCTATATTGGATGTTGCCGATATCGTTTATGTGAACCCGGTGAACACGGGTTACTCCAGGGCCATAAATGAAATGGACGACAAGACCAAGTCAGAGACCTTTTTTGGGGTGAAACAGGATATAAAGTACTTGGCGACATGGATAGATAACTTTGTTACTAGGAACAACCGTTGGGCCTCGCCAAAATTTTTAATTGGAGAAAGTTACGGAACACCGAGGGTTTCAGGGTTGTCATTGGAGCTCCAAAACTCTCATTGGATGTATTTGAACGGAGTTATACTGGTTTCGCCAACAACTTTGGGGATTGAAAGAGGAACCGTTGCAGGTGCAGCGAATTTCTTGCCATATTATACAGCGGCAGCTTGGTTCCATGAACAATTACCTGCCGATTTACAATCTAAGGATCTAGTGGAGATTCTTCCGGAAGTAGAGGCCTATACCATTGATGTACTTACCCCAGCAATCTCTAAGGGAGGATACTTGCCAGAATCAGAAAGGAAGCAAGTTGCAGCAACCATATCTAGATACTCCGGATTATCCGAAAAAGTGATATTGGAGCATAACCTACGTATACCTAAAACCTTCTTTTGGAAAGAGTTGTTAAGGGATGAAGGGTACAATATCGGTAGATTGGATTCACGTTACTTGGGAATTGATGAACAGACCGCAGGAACAAGGCCCGATTATGCGGCAGAACTTACCAGTTGGTTACATTCCTTCACACCGGCCATCAACCATTACTTCAAGAACTATCTCAATTATCATACCGATGTAAAGTATAATATGTTCGGCCCGGTACGTCCTTGGGATAGAAGCAACAATACAACAGGATACGATTTGAGACAGGCTATGGCACAAAACCCATACTTGAATGTCTTGGTTCAATCTGGATATTATGATGGAGGAACAGACTACTTCAATGCAAAATACAATATGTGGCAGATGGACCCCAGTGGCAAGCTCAAAGATAGAATGGAGTGGAAAGGTTATAGGAGTGGACATATGATGTATCTTAGAAATGAGGATTTGCAAACTGCTAACGATGACCTAAGGGAATTTATAGCAAAGTCGCTCCCGGCAGAAGGAATGCCCGCAAAATACAGTAGAAAGTAAAACAACTGATGCGGGACCAAAATAAAATAGAATACAATTAACTTATAAAATGAAGAGACTAAAATTTCACTTATTGATTCTTGCTGTTGCCTTGGTGCAAGGAGCAATGTACGGACAAATTGAAAAAGCACCGGAGCGTGCCGAAGGAGAAGGACCTTGGAGCCAACTGATCATTAGGGGAGCTACGATGATAAACGGTACACTGGCCCCACCGCAGGGCCCCGTGGATATCGTTGTGGAAAACAACAAAATCGTAGATGTCAGGGTGGTAGGTTATCCAGGAGTTCCAATAGACCCTAAAAGACGTCCAGCCCTGAAGCCGGGAGGAAAGGAACTAAATGCCGAAGGAATGTACATAATGCCCGGTTTTGTGGATACCCACGCCCATATTGGAGGAATGGCACAGGGAACTTCTGCCGAGTATGTTTTTAAACTTTGGATGGGACATGGAATCACAACAATCGCCGACCCAGCATCTGGCAATGGCATAGAGTGGACCTTGGAACACAAGAAAAAGAGTAAAAACAATAAGATTACCGCACCACGAATCAAAGCATATACCGCTTTTGGTAGTAAACTTAACGGTGAAATGGGCAGGGAAAACATAGCCACGCCAGAGCAAGCCATTGAATGGGTTCGTGAAAATGCCAAAAAAGGAGCGGATGGTATCAAATTCTTTGGAGCCCCACCAAAAGTTATGGAAGCTGCATTGGTGGAGAACAAAAAATTGGGACTTCGTTCCAAAATGCACCACTCCCAAACCTATGTGGGGCAATGGAACGTGCTTCACAGCGCACGTGCAGGTTTAACTGCAATGGAACACTGGTATGGACTTCCAGAGGCATTATTCGATGATAGAACAGTTCAGGATTATTCTTTGGATTATAACTATCAGAACGAGCAAGATCGTTTTGGCGAAGCGGGCCAATTGTGGACCCAAGCAGCAAAACCATATTCCGATAAATGGAATGCCGTGATGGAAGAGTTGCTTGAATTGGACTTTACACTATCGCCAACAATGGTAATCTATGAGGCCAACCGCGATTTGGCAAGGGCCAGAAGAGCCGAGTGGCACGAGGAGTATACCTTGCCGACGCTTTGGGAATTTTACTCCCCAAGCCGTCAATCCCACGGATCTTACTGGCACTACTGGGGAACAGAAAGAGAGATTGATTGGAAGGCCAACTACGAGCTTTGGATGACTTTCATCAACGAATACAAAAACCGTGGTGGTCGTGTAACGGTTGGAACCGATGCAGGTTTTATATACGAACTGTACGGATTTGCATATCCAAGGGAAATGGAATTGTTGCGTGAGGCCGGTTTCCACCCGTTGGAAGTAATCAAAGCAGCCACACTCAATGGAGCAGAATCTTTGGGTATGGATGATGAGATAGGTACCATTGCCGTGGGCAAATTGGCAGATTTCGTGATTACGGAAGAAAACCCATTGGCGAACCTTAAATCGTTGTACGGAACAGGGGCCATCAAATTAATGGAGGACAATACCATTGAAAGAGTAGGTGGTGTCAAGTATACCATCAAAGACGGAATCATCTATGATGCCAAACAATTGTTGAAAGATGTGAAGGCGATGGTGGATAAAGAAAAAGAAGCCAAGAACTACAAGATACTACAACCAGGAATAAAAGGGTAAAATTAGTTTGATTTTAATAGGTTAGAATATACCCTTTTTACAATCGTGGTGGTTGTTCGCAATCACCACGATACTTCACTACGAACAAAAATCACTTCAGTATGAACAAATAGGTTGTTACGGTAAACCTGATGTTTCAACGAGCAAGAAACTTATACCCAATTTTTAGGGTAACTCCTATCGTGGCAATTATTAACAACTTACATCATGTCGGACATTGTAAATTTTAACAATACAGAAGCGGCCTTTGCCACAAAGTCCAATATGGAACTTAAAAAAGCCAAATTCTTATTTGGAATGTTGGAATATGGTCAGCTTACCAAGCTGGCAAAACCTACGCTAAATTTTGCTTTTCAAGCTAGACTCCCTATAAAGGGAATACTAAAGAAGACTATTTTTTCACAGTTTTGCGGAGGTGAGAACCTACAAGAGTGCAAGGAACAAATAGATCAGCTCTATCAAAATGGTGAGGTAATGTCCATATTGGACTATTCCGTCGAAGGAGCGGAGAACGATAAAAATTTTGATGCAACCTTAGATACTCTGCTCAAAATATGCAAGTTCTCGGAATTTCAAAAACAGATTCCTTTTTTGGTTTTCAAGCCAACAGGAATTGGTAGGTTGGAAATTTTTCGAAAGGTTTCGGAAGATGTACCCATGAATTTGTCCGAATCTGAAGAATGGGCAAGAGTAAAGAAAAGATTTGAAGCTATATGTAGAGCAGTGGCTGAGACCGATAATTTAAAGATTATGGTGGATGCTGAAGAGTCTTGGAGCCACATTGCTGTTGATGGGCTTACAGAGAGTATGATGCTTAAATACAACAAAGAGCGAACTGTTGTTTTTGCCACCGTTCAACTTTATCTGAGTAAAAAATACGATTACCTAAAACATTTAAAGGACTTTGGGAAAAAGAACGGAATCAGAGTGGGGGTAAAGTTGGTTCGCGGCGCCTACATGGAAAAGGAAAGGGATAGAGCTATGGAACGCGGATACGATAGCCCAGTATGTCCGGACAAATCCACAACGGATAAAAACTTTGATAGTGGGGTGGATTTTGTTCTTGAAAACCTAGATGTCTTTGATTTGTTTCTCGGAACCCATAACGAAATCAGTTGTAGGGAATTGGTTAAGAAGCTCTACACTCAGGGAATTGGCGTTACAGACTCACGTGTTTGGTTCGGTCAGTTGTTCGGGATGAGCGATAACATAAGTTTTAACATGGCCAAAGCAGGGTATAATGTAGTAAAATATGTGCCCTTCGGACCAATTAAGGATGTAATGCCGTATTTGATTAGAAGAGCAGAAGAAAACTCATCCGTAGGTTCACAATCTTCAAGAGAAATGGAATTGCTCAAAAAAGAATTACAACGACGAAAGGAAATAGCCAAATTGAGATAATGAATTCGTAATGGTGTATGTAAAGGTCGTAAGGGCATTGCTTTTACGGCCTTTTTTGACCAAAATCGAATTGAACAAAAAAAAAAGCCGTCATTCTAATATGACGGCCTTGAAGTTACTC
>NZ_QBTW01000007.1:0-18691 GCF_003057865.1 Muricauda brasiliensis
CGACAATATCAGCACACCACTACCAGTGGATCTGTGTGATGAGGTACCTGTGCCATCAATAGGACTTATCAAAATAGGTTCTCTAGTTGATTTAAATATGGATGGTTGTGTTGAAACCATACTCTATTCATTCAGTGTAATCAACACAGGAAATGTGGATCTACAATCAATTGAATTAGTAGATAACCAACTGGGAGGTATAATCTCAGGACCGATCAATTCAAGTGATGATGGAAATGATGGAATCCTATCTGCAGGGGAAAGTTGGACATTTGAAGCTTACAAAGGGATTTCTCAAATCGATATCGATATGGGCTCTTTCAATAACCAAGCTACAGTAACCGCCGTTACAGTTGGTAATGATGAGGAGGTCACTGATTTCTCAGACGACAATAGTACTTCAGAAGATGATCCCACCAACACGTTAATTCCAATTGATGCATGTATCGATGGAGATGAATGTCCAGATGGCATTAGATACATATTTACAGCTACCAACACAGGTTCCGTAAATCTGGAGCAACTAGTGATTACAGATGAAAAATTGTTGGAAACAGAGATTATTGGGCCCATGGAGAGCTCGGACATCGATGGAGATGGAATACTTTCCGTAGGAGAGTCTTGGACCTATGAAGCAATCTATACCGTTACCGAGAATGATACTGCAAACGGGGTTGTAAACAATCAAGCAAACATTACAGCCACTACGGTTGGTATGGGAATCCAAGTTTTTGACCAATCTGATGATGATAGCTTGCTCGAGGATGAGACAACAAGCACGGCAATTCCTGAATTCCTTTGTGATACCGATGGCTCTGGACCGGACAATTCAGAGTTCAAAATCTATACAGGAATGACTCCAAATGGTGATGGTGTTAACGATTACTTCAGAATCAGCAATATCGAAAACTATCCCAACAATGTCCTGAAGATTTTTAATAGATGGGGCTCACTGGTTTATGAAACTGAGAACTATGGATTGAGCGAAAATTTATTTAGAGGAATTTCCCAAGGAAAAGCTACAATAGCGAAGGATAGAACACTTCCGAGTGGCACGTATTTCTATACGCTCTTCTTCAAGGGAAACAATCCTGGAGAGGAAAGCTATTCAGGATACATCTACATAAATAGGGATTAACAGAAGTATTTAAAAAATAATGAACTTGAATATAAAATCATTTTATAAAAAAAAATCCATTTGGGCTGTAGCAATGCTACTAATCGCCTGTTTTGAAACCATTAATGCGCAACAAGACCCACAATACACACAATACCTATACAATACCCAAATTGTGAACCCCGCTTATACAGGATCAAGGGAAGTATTGAGTTTTGGGGTTTTGGGACGAGTACAATGGGTGAATATAGAGGGAAGCCCTAGAACGGGAACCTTTACGGTAAGTTCACCAATGGGTCCTTCAAAAAACATGGGCTTGGGACTATCCATCGTATACGACCAAATTGGTCCGGCCACCGAGTCGAATGCGAATATAGATTACTCCTACTCTATTCAATTGGATCGTCATGATATCAGTAAACTATCCTTTGGTTTGAAAGCGGGAATAGATGTGTTGGATGTAGATTATTCCAAACTGACCATTTTTGAAAATTATGATCCGCTTTTTCAAAGTACGGTGGATAATAAAATACAGCCACAAATAGGTGCAGGTATATATTATCATACCCAAAAGTTTTATACTGGATTTTCCGTTCCCAATTTTCTCAATTCCAAACATTTTGATGAATCTTCTTTGGAAAACAACGAATTGGAAAGCATAGCAATAGAACGCTTGCACTACTTTTTCATAGCTGGTTATGTATTCGATATTGGCCCCAACCTTAAGTTTAAACCAGCGGTGTTGAGCAAGTTTGTTAGCGGTGCTCCCCTGCAATGGGACGGTTCCGCCAACTTTTTGATCAATGAAAAAATTACGTTGGGAGTCTCATACCGGTGGAATTCATCCATTAGTGGATTGGTCGGATTTCAAATATCACAATCCTTGTTTATAGGATTGGCTTATGATTATGATTCAACAACCATAAAAGACTATAGCAGTGGCTCCTACGAAGCTGTTATCCGTTTTGATGTATTTAACAGACTGGAGAAAATCCTAACCCCAAGATTCTTCTAAATAAAACTTTCATGTACCTAAAGACTATTGTAAAAATTGTAGTGGCAATTGTAATGGTTTGCCCTATGAATGCCCAAAAAAAGAACATTAAAAAAGCAGATGAGGTATTTGAAGCCTACTCCTATATAGATGCCCGTGAAATCTATTTAAACGTGGTCAAGGAGGGATTTGAATCTCCCCAAGTATTTCAAAAATTAGGGGACACCTATTATTTCAACAGTGAATATACCGATGCCTTAACGTGGTACGAAAAACTAATGGAGAAATACCCGAACAACGTTCCTCCTATTTACTACTACAGAACAGCCCAAAGCCTAAAAAGTACCGGAAAATATCAAGAATCCAAGAAAATGATGGGGCGATTTGCAAGCCTTTCCGCAGATACGGAATTAGCAAAAAACTTTATGAACGATTATCCGGCGCTGGACAGTCTTGTTGATTTTAAATCCAAAGAGTTTGAAGTTTACAATGTGACCGAACTCCTAACGAATTCGGATTTTGGCCCCTCCTTTTATGGAGAGGACAAACTGGTTTATGCAACTGCATCGGGCAATACCATGGGCAATAAAACCCATGATTGGTCCGGACTCCCCTACCTTGACCTTTATGAAGCACAATTGGACGAGGAATGGAGGTTAACAAAACCTAAACCTTTGAAAGGGGAAATAAACACTCCATACCATGAGGCCAGCGCTACGTTCACCAAAGATGGCCAAACGGTATATTTTACCCGAAACAACTATAAAAATGGACGAAAAAGAAAGAATAGGGACAAATTGGTGAATCTTAAGGTGTATAAAGCAATTAAAATGGATGATGGAACTTGGGGAAATGTCGAAGAACTCCCTTTCAATGATAATTCATCTTCTATCGCCCACCCTACTTTGAGCTATGATGAAAAACGTCTCTATTTTTCTTCTAACATGGAAGGAACCATTGGGGAATCAGATATTTGGTATGTGGATATTTTAGATGATGGAAGTTATGGCCCTCCTACGAATCTGGGTACAAAAATAAATACCGAAGCTAGAGAAGCTTTTCCCTATGTTACCGAAAGCAATAATCTTTATTTCTCCAGTGATGGACACTTAGGACTTGGTGGACTTGATATTTTTGTAATCTCCCTCAACAATGAAGGAGCTTATAAAGAGGTTACCAACCTAAAACAGCCTATAAATTCCAATAAAGACGATTTTGGATTCATTATAAAGGAAGATAAAAAAATTGGATTTATGTCTTCTAACCGAGATGGTGATGATGGCAGTGTTTCCGATGACATTTATAGGATTTGGGAGATCTGCGGTGAAATCGTTATTCAAGGTATCATATCCAATGGAAAAACAGGCGAAGCGCTCAAAAATGCCACTGTGCAATTGCTCAATAAAAATGGACGAGTAGTCTCAGAGACCAAAACGGATGAGCAAGGAAGTTATAGGTTTGGTGATTTCTTGAACTGTACCGAAAAATACACAGTGCAAGCCTCGTACCGTGATTACGAGAAGAATGAAAAATCCGTGACCACCCCAAGAGGTTCCGATGTGGTTCAAACCGACTTGGAACTCACTCCACCCGAGTGTCCCGAAGATGATTTAGGATGTAGGTTAACGTTGCAACCCATCTATTTTGATTATGGCAGACATAACATCAGGCCAGATGCTGAAGTGGAACTGGCCAAAATTCTACAAGCCTTAAAAGAGTATCCACAGTTAAAAATACATATTGAATCCCATACGGATTCCAGATCTAGTTCAAGCTTTAACCTGCGTTTATCGGAGAGACGTGCCCAGGCAACCATGCAATGGTTTATACGAAAAGGGATTGCAAAGGACCGATTGACGGCCAAAGGTTATGGAGAATCCATGTTATTGAACCATTGTTCTAACGGTGTACAATGCTCTGAGGATGAACATGCGCTTAACCGAAGGTCCATGTTCATTATCAAAAATTAAATCTTCTGTATTAAAGGGTTTAAATTATGTTTTGATTTGGTTCAAGAGTTAAAATACTGGGGTACCCTGTGCCCCATTTTTTATTCTTCTTTCTACAAATAGGAAGATGGCAATTCTCATATCTCCTTAACTACACAATTAGAAAAACTACACAAACACAACGCCATATCGCCCACACCATTTTATAGATTTTTCCTACTGAAATACAATCAGTTAAGCGCAACATTCTTGCGCATTTGATACTCTTTAAAAGGTACACTTTATTCGAATATCAATTCAAAAGGCCCATTCATAAATTCAAATGGGGGTATCGTCAATTGGCACCTCAAACTAAGCTCTAGATACATTTCTTTTGCGTAGAAAATTAGTTTTCTGTCTTACTTATTTTGACTCGATTCCAATACATGAAACCAAACCAATTTTCTCTTAAATAACTAATCAAATTTTTCCTAATGAGAAATAAGAACTTAAACCGGTCTTACCTAACCTCAAGTATGAATACCATACTACGCCTTTCCATATTATTCTTGGCAATGGGTTCATATGTAAAAGGGTTGGCTTACACACCAAAAAGTACTTCCCTCCCACTTGTACCATCCATTACCTTGGAGAAAACAACAGATGCTATTGCTGCAACAGGAGGAACGGGTTGCGATTTTATTCATTATACATATTATATTTCAAATAACAGTACAAATGGTGAAGTCTTTACCAATATTGTACTAGACCATCCATTGTTAGTCGACCCTCCTTCTTTTGTTCAAGGCGATACAAATAATAATATGCTACTCGATGTAAATGAAACTTGGGTGTACTCCGCAAACTATTTAATTACAGCAGGTGATATTGCGAACGGACAAGTAGCAAGCGAAGCCACTGTCAACGCAGATGTTCAGGGTCAACCCGGGGTAACTGTTTCCGACTCGGACGAATCAGAAGTGGATTTAACTTTTTGCCAAGGTGGCATTGCGCTTGTGAAAAAAGGCTTTGCCACAACCAATGATGTTGATGGTGGCGCACTGGGCTGCATCAACATAGTTTTCAGCTTTCTGATTACAAATCAAGGAGAACAAATATTGGAAAACATTGTAGTGAACGACTCTTTTTTGGGTGGGGAAATCGGCGGCCTGCTAGAAGGTGATACCAATAACGACGGCAAGCTAGATCTGGCCGAAACATGGAGCTATACTTCGATATATGAAATCAAACCAGAAGATATAGCCAATGGTCTGGTTGAAAACCAAGCAGAGGTTACGGCCCATGTAAACGGTAAACCCGATGTAACGGTAAGCGATTTATCTCATTTTGAAGATCCATTTGATGACTCCCCAACCGTGGTCAGTCTTCTCCACTGCCAAACCCCGGATATGGGACTTATAAAAGAAGGCTTGGTGGTAGATTCCAACGGAGACGAATGTTTGGACAGTATCCTGTACACGTTTACCTTGACCAATACCGGCAATGCCGATTTGGATGGGATAACTCTAGTAGACCCCCTATTGGGCGGAGAAATCACCGGACCAATTGATGGATCGGACGAAGGCGATGATGGAGTTCTTACCGTTGGCGAGACATGGACCTATTTGGCTTTGTACGCCATAACGCAAGAGGATATCGACAATGGTGCCGTTGTAAACCAGGCAAGCGTTTCCGGATTTACGCCATTGGATGCATTGGTTGAAGACCTTTCGGATGATGATAGCCTATTTGAAGATAGCCCCACAAGAACAACTGTAACCGAAAATACTTGTACGGATGGCAGTCCCGACCCGGATTCTGGTTTAGGGCTAATCAAACAAGGGACACTTATTGATAGTGATAATAATGAATGCGCCGAAGGTATCCTTTACAACTTTAGTATTGTCAACCTTACCGATATTGCCATGGTAAATGTGGTGCTTACCGATGAGTTGTTAGGAGGTGTGATTAACGGGGCCATAAGTGATGAAAATAACGATGGCATCCTCTCCCCTGACGAAGTCTGGACCTATGAAACCACCTATGAAATTCAACAAGCAGATATTGATGCAGGATCATTTGTAAATCAAGCCAGCGCTACTTCGTCTCTTTTCGGTTTAAATGTTCAGTATGATGATTTATCCGACAACGACAGCTATAATGAAAACGAACCTACCATAATTAATATTCCTGTGGATGCCTGCCCAGATGGAGGGAATCCCGAAAACCCTGAAGAACCTATAGAACCGCTTGCCTTTGAAATTTTTAATGGGATTACACCCAATGACGACGGGCTCAACGACTTTTTCTTTATCCAAGGGATAGAAATCTATCCTCAAAATAAGCTTCAAATATTCAATAGGTGGGGCGTAATGGTCTACGAGAAAGAAGGCTATGGTACCGATGCTGACCTGTTCTATGGAATTTCTGATGGTAGAACTATTGTAAGAAAGAACGAAGAATTACCCAGTGGCACCTATTTCTACATTCTCACATTTACAGAAACCAATCCTGGAGAAGCTGAATATACAGGCTACCTATACATTAATCGAGGATAAAACATAGCAATCAACATAGATGAAAAATTTAGAACAAAAATCAATTAAATGGTACGTCTGCATTTTTATGTTGCTTACGGCTATAGTTGGCATAAATGCACAGCAAGACCCACAATACACCCAATACATGTACAATACCCAAGTGGTAAACCCCGCCTACGCAGGCTCAAGGGAAGTCTTAAGCTTTGGTCTATTGGGAAGAACGCAATGGGTAGGTTTCGAGGGGTCTCCACAAACGGCAACCTTTACCGTAAACTCCCCAATCGGACTATATAAAAACATGGGTCTGGGACTTTCTATAGTACATGACCGTATTGACCCCCAAGTAGAGTCCAATGTAGTGGTGGACTATGCATATAGGGTAAACGTGGGGCTGAATACCAAACTGTCAATGGGTTTAAAAGCTGGATTGGACATATTGAACATTGACTATACTTTACTCAATATTTATGCAGAGAATGACCAGTTTTTTCAAAATAATATCGACAATACGATTTTACCACAGGTTGGAGCTGGCGTTTATCTGAACAATGAAAAGTTCTATGCAGGAATATCTGTTCCCAATTTTTTGAACTCCAAGCATTTTGATGACAGCGATTTACAAAACGTAGATGCCAATGATATCGCCGTAGAACGTCTGCATTACTTTTTAATAGCTGGCTACGTGTTCGACCTGAACCAAAATCTAAAGTTTAAACCGGCAACATTGGTAAAATATGTAAGCGGCGCACCTTTGCAATGGGATCTTTCCGCGAATTTCTTGATCAATGAAAAATTTACACTGGGAGCATCCTATCGTTGGAGCGCATCGATTAGTGCCTTGGCAGGATTCCAAATCACAAACAACTTCTTTGCTGGATTTGCGTACGATTATCAATCCACCAAAATAGAACAGTTCAGTAATGGGTCTTATGAGGTCTTCCTACGATTTGAACTCTTCAATAATGATCGTGTAGTAACCCCAAGATTCTTCTAATACAAAAGCTATGAACAAAAAAAATATCATTCAAATCTTTTTACTCCTGTGCATAGTTCCAATGGGTATTGCCCAAGAGAGCAAAATCAAAAAGGCAAATGAAGATTTTTTCAACTATGATTATATAGATGCAAGAAAAATATATTTAAAGGTGGTTGAAGATGGTTACACTTCCGCCCAAGTATTTGAAAAATTAGGGGACACCTATTACTTCAACAGTGAATATGCGGAAGCTTCCAAATGGTATGTTCAGTTGATAGAACAATATCCTGATGAAGTAAAGAACGAATATTATTTTAGAACAGCACAAACGCTTAAAAGTGTGGGCAAATTCGAGGAATCCAAAGCTATGATGGAGAAATTCCAGACATCTTCCAACGATTCGGATCTGGCACAAAACCAACTAAATAATTGGAAGTCGTTTGAAGACCTGAATAGTTCCGAAAACAAAAAATTTAAGGTAACCAATATTACTCCGAATATGTCCGGGTCGGATTTTGGCCCATCCTTTTATGGGGATAAAATCGTATTTGCGTCATCTTCAATCAATACTGAGGGGAACAAAGTGCACGACTGGAACGGACTCCCCTATTTGGACCTTTTTGAAGCGGAAATCGGAGAGAACGGAAACCTTTCCAATATTCAGGCTCTAAAGGGAGAAATCAACTCCCCATACCACGAATCCTCTCCCGTGTTCACTAAAGATGGCAACACCGTCTATTTTACCCGAAACAATTATATCAACGGCAAAAAGAAAAGAGGAAAGAAAAGATTGGTGAGCTTAAAAATTTACAAAGCCACCAAAAAGGATGATGGTATATGGAGCAATGTCACGGAACTTCCTTTTAACGATGATTCCTACTCAACGGCCCACCCCGCTCTTAACAATGAGGAAACAAAACTATACTTCTCCTCAAATATGGAGGGTACTTTGGGTGAATCTGATATCTGGTATGTGGATATACTGGATAATGGAAACTATGGCAAACCTGTTAACATGGGGCCAGAAATAAACACTCAAGAGCGTGAAACGTTTCCTTTTATAAGTGATAAAAATAAACTCTTCTTTTCAAGTGATGGTCATGTAGGACTTGGCGGATTGGATATTTTCATGGCATCTTTTAATGATGGGATGGGCTATTGGAACATTCAAAATTTAGGACAGCCCATCAATTCAAATCAAGATGATTTTGGTTTCATTGTTCGAGAAGATGAAAAAATAGGGTATTTATCCTCCAACAGAGGTGGTATTGGCGGTAGTAGTTTTGATGATATTTATATCGTCTCAGAAAACTGTAAACCTATAATTTATGGTGCTGTTACCGACGCCAAAACAGGAAAGCCGTTGGAAGGTTCAATAGTGTACTTAATAGACAAGGACAATAAAATCGTGTCACAACAAATCACCGAACAGAATGGCAATTATGCTTTTGAAGAGAACATAGCCTGTGAAAATCAATATGTAATAAGGGCATCCAATGATGAAAAAGAATATCAACCATTGGAAAAAGTGATAAACACACCGGCAGGTTCAATGTCTTTACAAGTTGATCTAACCCTTGTTCCACCCGATTGTGCTGTCAACGATTTAGGATGTAGATTAGACCTTCAGCCTATCTATTTTGATTTCGACAAGCACAACATTCGGCCTGATGCAGAAGTGGAACTGGCCAAAATATTACAGGCCATGAAGCAATATCCGCAGTTGAACATTCACATAGAATCACATACTGATTCGAGGGGTGATGACAATTACAACATGCAACTGTCGGAAAGAAGGGCTAAATCTACTCTTGAATGGCTTGTAGAAAAAGGTATTGACCGAAATAGATTGACTTCAAAAGGATATGGAGAATCACAACTGATCAATGAATGCGATAATAACGCAAACTGTACACAAGAAGCACATCAATTAAACCGAAGATCTATGTTTATAATTAAATAGACATCTTTTTCAATTGTTTTTTTGTATTGATAATCAGCGTGTTAATTTTTTTGGCACGCTGATTGCTTTATACAGGGTGGATGCAAATAGTTGCATCTAGAATTTAAAACCTTGTAGTATGAAAAAGTTAGTACTCATTATAGCAGCGGTTGTTCTTGGAATACCTAGTATCCAAGCAGAAACAGTCAACAATGTGGCTACCACCACAAATTATAGATACGGAAACTCCTTCATCTTTGTGGAAGATGGTGTTACATTTTCCGTATACCCCGATGGTGAGTTCGATTTTTACATCGACAACAGGGTAAATGTAGGTGTTGGAGCCCAAATTGGAAATGTAGGGATCACCTTCAATTCTGGATACAACTATAATCCATTTGTACAGTATGATGATTACGGTGCCGTGATTCAAGTAGAGAACACACCTATTTTTTATGATTATTACGGTCGTGTTTCCCAAATCGGAAACGTAGATATCTGGTATAACAACGGTAGGGTCCGTAGAATCGGTGGATTGCATGTTTACTACAATGGCGGCGTTTTTAGCCACTATACAGGATACATCAACATTTACAACAGAGGATATGTGTACAGACCGTTCCATAGATATTTTGCAAGACCTTCAATAGGGTTCTGTAATGTATATGCAAGGCCCTATAGAAGATATTATAGACCTGTTAGATATACCTATTATGCTCCGTACAGACATAACACAAGACGTGCTTATGCCAGATTGGGTAAGGTTTACAGAAACAATAATACCTATAGAAGGGAAAACATCTATAGAAATGACAGAAGAGTTGCTGTTAGGGACAACAGCGTTAGAAGAGCTGATTATGGTAGAAGCAATGCTAATAGACAGGCGAATAATGTAAATAGGTCCAGTAGAACAACGGCTTCGAATACCAAGGCTACCAGAGCATCCAATAACAAAAGCTCAAGTGCCCGTAAGGCAAGCCCTAATACAAGTAGTAGAACCGTGAAACGTTCTGCACAGAGCACTTACAGGAAGCCTCAGACCACATCGAGAACACCAAACAGGTCTGCGATAAGCAGAAGTAGCTCTCCTTCAAGGAAAGCAGTTTCCAGGAGCTCTAGCCCTAGTGTCAAAAAAAGTTCTGTAAGTAGACAGAGCTCCTCTAGGCCAAGTGTGAGCAGAGGTTCAAGTGCAAGAAAAAGTAGTGCGAGAACAAGTAGCTCCAGAGGTTCTTCTAGAAGAAATAATTAAAAATGAGTTTTTAGGTTGGTTAGTTGTTTACCCCGTAGTTGAATTTATTCGCTACGGGGTATTTTTTTGAGCCATTTGGATAGAAACCCAGTAACATCCTCCGACATATTGAAGCGGTACAAAATACCTACATACATTACCACTACAAGGAACGATTTAAGGGCAATGTTTACAATGGGATGAAATTGAAATTGTAACAAGTCGAACAGCACCGCTAAAAGAACCAATGTGGCCAAAACCTTAAAAGTCGCCGAAGAAAACGGCATAATACCAAACTTCATCTTCACAAAAACAAGCTTTACCAAATTAAAGATAAAAATGGATACAAAACTCGCCAAGGCCGCCCCTTCCAATCCCAATTTTGGAATCAGCAAATAATTAAGGAGAATCGTCAAAGCCGCCAAACACACTCCAAATACCAGCACGGTTTTGTAGTAATCCGAGTTGTACAAAATAGAATTGATGTTACCCAAAATGGAATCCATCACTTTGGCCAGACCAATCAAAAAAACAATGGTAAACCCATTTCTATAATTTTCCGGCAGCATGGCATAGAGGTCGTTCAGGTTAAGAATAATAAGCACGAACAATATTCCGGAGGCAATAAACAGCGTCAAAGAACTTTTCTTGTACAACTTTTCCAATGCGGTATAATCACCCAGATTCAATAGTTCAGCCGTAAGCGGATAGGTGATCTGGTGCATTGCTCGAGAGGGAACAATGATCACCGTTGCGATGTAGACCGATACCCCATAATACGCCACATTCTCAATACTGATAAATTGGTTCAGCATTACCTTGTCAATCTCCAAAAGGATAAGTGCAGCTGAACCACCCAGAATAATCAAAAAGGAATAGGAAAGAATTTCTTTGGAATAAGCAGGGAACCTAAAATCAAGTTTGGGAGTTCGAAGTGTGAATGCATAAATTTTGATGATAACCGTTCGCAACACGTATAGCCCCATTAAACATTTAAAAAAAATGTCCAAGGTAATCACATCAAAATAAAAAAGAATAAGCAAAATAGAAACCCCTATCCGTGCGAAAACCTCCTTCATAAAGTTTCCAAAAACCGATTTAAGGAATACCCGGCACCACGAATAAAACACCTCAAAATAGCCCATGGCCAATCCCACAAAAAACACATACCAAAGATAATCCTTAACCATGGGATTAACTTGCGATACCCAGTCGCCAATGGGGTCGTACCATAGCAAACCTACCAACGCAACAGGAAGAATCCCCAACAAAGGAATCAACAACATTAAGGTGAAGAACCCATCCTTTTCCTCCTCTTGATGGTTACTGTAAAATTTAACCAAGGTATTGTGTACCCCAAAAGCCATCAATGGCATTAAAATAGCTCCCGAAGCCAAGATAAACGTCACAAGTCCATAGTACTCATCGGGAAGAATCTTGGTATACAAAAACAAGGTATTGATGGCCCCAAAAAAGAACCCCAAATAGGTTACCACCGTATTCCGTATGGATTGTTTTAGAACAACGCCCATTAGATAAAGTTAGCCAAAGATTCCGTTAGTGCCTTTCTGTGATACCGTTCCACTCCTTCCGAGTTGCAAACCAATGTACCTTTTTCGTATTGATAAAATGCATCCAAAAGTACATTTTTTAAGGCCACGACATCGGTATGTAAACACATATGTCCTGATTGATGCCGTTCCACCATATCGCCTGCCTCCCACCCTTTCGGGCCTATCGCCAAAATGGGACGCTGGGCATTTAAATATTCAAATAATTTTCCGGGGATAATACCTTGGGTCTCTTCGGAATCAATTTCTAATAAGAGAAGTAACTGTGATTTCTGCTGGGTTTCCAAGACCTTATCGTGTGAGAGATACCCCAATTGTTCCAAATAACTTGTAAGACCAAAATCCTTTATGGATTGCAATACTTCCTCTCCCACTACTCCCGCTAATTGTACTTTTACGGATTTCTTGAAATCTTCATTTTCAGAAATCAATTGTTGTAAGGCTTCCCATAATCCTAAAGGATTTCTCCCGGTCAATAAAGAGCCGATATGGGAAAGGGTAAATTTTGCATCCAGTTGAACAGGTTTTAATTCATCATCAAAACCATTGGTAATTACTTTTATTGGTTTTGGGGTTATGGCCTCAAATTCCGCTTTTGTGGTGTGGCTTGTCACTACAATTTTGTCCACTTTTACCAGCACACCTTTTTCCAAAGCCTTATGTTTCGCTTGCGATGATTCCGTTAACCTTAATTTTTTATGATAGCCTATAGATGTCCAAGGGTCCCTAAAATCAGCAATCCATTGAACGTTGTATTTCTTTTTAAGACCAAGGCCAATCAAGTGAAGACTATGCGGAGGACCTGTTGTAATGATGGTTTCAATGCCCTCATCTGCAATAACCTTTGCCAAATAAGAAATGGATGGCTTCACCCAAAGTTTCCGAGCATCAGGAATAAAAAGATTACCACGAATCCATAATAACACCTTCTCGATAAATGATGGGTCTTTTTCTTTGATGATTCCAGAACTGATTGTTTTTGTTTTCTTTTTCGAAAGTAACGAAGCCCAACCATAGGGTTCCTTAATCGGTTGTTTTAAAATTTTGATGGATGCGGGGACTTCCTTCAACAATTTTTCATCTACAATGGGATAACTGGGGTTTTCGGGAACATAAACCATAGGTTCAATACCAAAATCGGGTAAATATTTAACAAACTTGAGCCAACGTTGTACCCCTGGTCCTCCTGCCGGAGGCCAATAGTACGCTATGACCAAGATTTTGCGCATTAGGATTCTTCCTTTTTACCGCGGAACAGGGTGAAGCCCAATCCACCAACGATAATCAATGCTAAAAGGATATTGGATGCCAAGGTAATCTGGCTTCCTGTTTCCACTACTTCTGGTTCAAATTTAAATTCGATTTCGTGCTGGCCGGCAGGCACTTTCATACCACGAAGGGCATAATCCACTTTGTAATGGTCCTGTGGTTTCCCATCGATAAAGGCATTCCAACCTGAAGGATAATGCATCTCGGAGAATACCGCAAAACCATCATTGGAATTGTTGGAAATATATTTTAGATAATCGGGACGGTAATCCACTAACTTAATGCTGACAACGGAATCAACAGTGTACCTAAGTTTGGTCAATTCAGGGTATTCCTTGGTATTAACCACCGCTTGGGTCTTGGAATTGAAATCTTTCAGTTTCAAGATTTCCTCATTGGCCGAGGAAACAGGTACTAATTGGTCTACAAACCAAGCATTGCCATTGGCATCGGGGTTAACGGCAGGATAACTATTCCCTTCTTCATCTTGCTGAATTACATATTTAACATTCAACATATTCATTACCTGAAGATTATTCTGATACAAATGGTATTCGAACAGGTTTTGAAGTGCCCGGGGCTTTGCCGCATGATACCCGCCAACGGATTTATGGAAATAGGAAGTCCTTGCCCCATTGAGTCCTTCTTGAGGGTCAAACACCCTGTAGATAGAATCATCCTGCTGAATCATCTGGTCAATCTGATTGGCTTGGAATGGTTCGTTCACCTGACGCTGACGTACAAAATCGTCCTCGTTCACATACCGAAGGTCCACCCCTACCAAATCAAACAAAATCAGGGCGCCCAAGGCAAACACCAATATATTTTTATTGATTTTCTCTTTGATGAAGAACCAAAGCGCTGCAGCAGCCAAAGCCACGTAAACCAGAGAACGGATGGTATCGTTGATGTAGACGCCTTCACGATCACGTTGAATCATTGTCATTACATCATCGCCAAAATATCCACGATACGTTTCGTCACGCATACCTTCAAAATCGAAGAAACCTTTCAACAAGAAAATAACCACACCAAGACCCAATGAAATAAAGAAGCTCCATTTTAGGGCATTCAATTTTTCCTTTTGCTCCACGGATGATTTGAACAATTCCCAAATTCCCAGCATTCCCAAAACAGGCAAACAAAGTTCCAGCACCACTTGAATGGAGGATACCGCCCTAAACTTATTGTACATTGGGAAGTAATCAATCATAAAATTGGTAAGCAACGGAAAGTTTCTTCCCCAAGAAAGTAATAATGATAATATAGCCCCTGATAGTAGCCACCATTTCTTTTTGCCATCAACCAGAAATATACCCAAAATAAACAAGAAGAATATAATGGCCCCAACGTAAGCTGGTGCCGCTACAATGGGCTGGTCTCCCCAATACAAGGGCAAACTGCTAGAAAATTCCATAGCCCTGCTCGGGCTAAGCCCTTGATTGGTCAAATATTCGTAGGCCTTGGAGTCTTTCCCTAAATTTTCTCCGCCCGAACCTCCGAACAATCGAGGGGCAAATAGGTTCAAAGATTCCGCAATCCCGTAGCTATATTGTGTGATGTATTCTTTGTCCAATCCAGTGGAAATCTCTTTTTCGCTCCCATCTGGGTTTATGGTGAGCTCGGATTTACCACGGGTACTCCAATCCGCATATTCCTTGGTGGCCATTAGGCTGGTAGCATTGGTAAAGATGGAAAGGACCACTGCCAAAATCAACACGCCCACGGATATAAAAAAGTGTTTGAGCTCCTTTTCCTTTATGGCGTAAATGAGGTAGACCAATCCCATCACCAAAACCAAAAGCATAAAATAATACGTCATTTGGTAGTGATTGGCACTAATTTCCAGAGCCATGGCCAATGCGGTAAGTATAAATCCTAAAATATATTTTTTACGAAAAACCAGCACAATTCCACCCAATACCATGGGAATATAACCCAAGGCATGTGCCTTGGCATTGTGACCAACGCCCAAAATAATTATCATGTAGGTGGAAAATCCGAATGCCACCGCTCCGAGAGCCGCCAATCTAAAATCAACTTTTAAACATAAAAGCAATATGTAGAAACCTATCAAATACAGAAAAAGGTAATCCGTAGGTCTGGGCAAAAACCGAATCAAACGGTCCAAATCCTTTACATAATTATGCGGATAGTTGGCCCCCAACTGATAGGTGGGCATGCCGCCAAAAGCACTGTTGGTCCAGTAGGACTCTTCACCCGTTACATCCTTGTAAGCATCACGTTCCTGGGCCATGCCCTTGTATTGGGCGATGTCCGATTGATAAATGGCCTTGCCCTGCAAAACTGGATAAAAGTACACCAGCGAAGCAAGAATGAATAAAGCGATAACACAAATGTGGGTGATAATGGCTTTTGGAGAAAAGTTCATGGATAGGTTTTGATAGCGCAAATATTAATCAATTTCCTCAAAATCTATGTATTCTCCAACTTTTTTTGAGGGATTGGACCTGCGCGGCGGTTTTTTGGAAATGGTGGTCTCCCCTTCATGGTGTTGTCGACCATCAAAATCCTGTGGGTTTCCGAATTGTTGTCCAAACCGCTCACTTGTCTTTTTAACCGCATAATTCAACAACTTCGGGGCCAGCCACTTTAAGAGGAATTTGAACCCGTAGTATACTAATATGACAATTAAAATCGTTTGTAGTAAAACCATATAACCTTCGTTATTGAATCAAATTTACACTGTTAGTATCGTAAACCCATCAAACGTATCTTAAAATAGTATTAAAAACCCAGTTATATGGACATTTCCATGATCAAAAAGTTATTATTTCTTTTCGTTCTAATCCCAACCTTTACTTTCGCCCAATATACCGATGTCATTAACTCCAACCGACCCGGAAGGGCAGCCAGCGCCTATTCCGTTGGTAAAAATGTGGTACAGGCCGAAATTGGGATGCTGTACGAGCAGCAGGATAATGCCGACCTTAATTCGGATTCCAATATTTTTGGCGCCGATTACGCTTTTAGGTACGGTTTGCTTTTTGAAGAATTGGAAGTGATTGCAGAGGGTTCTTTTATTACCCAAAGCATCACTTATCCGGATTTGGGGATTGAGGGCAATTTGACCGATTTTTCCAGAAACCGTGTTGGATTAAAATATTTGGTCTTTGACCCGTACAAAAACCCCGAACGCAACAAGCCCAACTTGTATAGCTGGAGGGCCAACAACCTCTTCCAGTGGAAAAATTTGATTCCTGCCGTATCGCTGTACGGTGGAGCCAATTTTGTGGTGGGAGACAACCCTTTTTACCCCGGGGAATCTACAATTTCCTATCGTGGGGGCATCCAAACACAGAGCAGGCTTTCCCCTCGGTTTGTGTTGATTTCCAATATTGCTTATGATCGCATTACCACCGATTTCCCGGAGTGGCGCTACGCACTTTCGGTGACCCATGCTTTTCGCGACCCTAGGTGGAGCGTATTTTTTGAGGGTCAAGGGATTTCTGGGGACCGCTATTCGGATATAATTCTTAGAACCGGTGTGGCTCGTTTGATCAACCCAAATTTTCAGGCTGATTTTCATTTAGGCTCCAATTTTAAGAGCGACCCTTCGCGTATTTTCGTTGTGCTCGGATTCTCGTACCGCTTGGATTTTCATAAAGATGAGCTTATTCCCATTAACGAACAGCAGTCCGGCATGAATGGTAAAATCAAGAAAAATGCCAACAAAAAATCAAAAAGGCGCAACAAAAAAAATGGCGGCGGAATAGATTTTTAAGTTTTCCGACAAGTTCATTTTTCTACTGCAAGTAATATTCATAATATTGGGCATTAATTTGCATGTATGATATCCGTTAAGCAGGTTCAGTCCAAATCAGACCTTAAGCATTTTGTAAAATTTCCTTTTTCACTCTATAAGGATTCCCCTTATTGGGTTCCGCCTATCATCAAAGATGAAATAGCTTCTTTTGACAAGGATGAAAACCCTGTTTTTAAGACGGCGGATGCACAGTTCTTTTTGGCTTACAAGGACAACAAGATTGTGGGGCGCGTAGCGGCCATCATCAATTGGTTGGAAGTAAAGGAACAAGGCCTTAAAAAAATGCGCTTCGGTTGGTTCGATTTTGTGGATGATTTTGAGGTTTCCAAAGCTTTGTTGGACAAAGTCCAAGAGATTGGCAACGAAAATCAGCTCGAGTATATGGAAGGTCCCGTAGGGTTTTCCAACTTGGATAAGGTTGGGGTGCTTACCGAAGGTTTTGATCACATAGGAAGTATGATCACGTGGTACAATCATCCATACTACCAATCACACTACGAAAAACACGGATTTTCCGTGGAAAAAAAATATACCGAGAGCAAGTTTTTGGCTGCGAATGCGGACCCTAAACTATTTTATAAGGCCAACTTGTTGATTAAAAAGCGATATGGTCTCCGAGAACTGAACTTTGAAAAAAGTTCGGAGATCATGCCTTGGGTGGACAAGATGTTCGACCTTTTTAACGATTCCTACGCCAAGCTCTCTTCCTTTGTAAAGATTACGGACATCCAAAAGGAATACTTCAAGAAAAAGTACATCAGTTTCATCAATCCGGAATACATCAAATTTGTGGTGGACGCCGAGGATAACCTAGTGGCCTTTGCCATTGTGATGCCCTCTTTTTCGGAGGCTTTGCAGAAAGCGAACGGCAAGCTGTTCCCTTTTGGTATTTTCCATTTGTTGAGTGCTCGAAAGAATAGCAAGGATGCCATCTTCTATTTGATCGGCATACATCCCAAATATCAAAATAAGGGGGTGACCTCCATTATTTTTAATGAGTACTACCATACTTTTAAAAAACGGGGCGTGGTGAACTGCATTCGTACACCCGAGTTGGAGGACAATATTGCCATACACCAAATGTGGAAACATTTCGACCCTAAGGTCATTAAACGTAGGCGTACTTATGTAAAGGATTTATAGGCCTCTCACCTTTCTCGGCTTTGATGATGCTTTAAAGAATTTGTGCAGGGCTTTAAATTGTTTGGTGGAATGTCATATCATTTTGTAATTTGAGCTTTATTATCGATTTCCATAGTGCAGCAAACCGTTTAGGGAAATTGGACACCAAGAAAAATAGAAATAAAAAACGCCAGCTAACAAAGAACTGAGTTAAAAA
>NZ_QBTW01000008.1:0-67221 GCF_003057865.1 Muricauda brasiliensis
AGACATCAGACATCAGACATCTAAATAAATTAATCTACCTCTTTGATCACCAACGTGGAATCCTGAAGCCTCAGTTTTAACCATGCCAACATTTTTTTGGTATCAGCTTCTTTTTGACTTGAGCTCAATCCGTTTTTCCAGTTTACCTCAAAGACAGGCACTGTATCCAACTTTTTAAAATCGGTACGTATTTGGTAAGAGAAACCTAGGGCATCAATATTCTCATAATTGGCTTTAGCTTCTGCACTTATACTTTGAAAAGGGACCCTCCTACCCACATTCCTTGTTAGAATGGACAGCTCTTCTTCGAGCAGTCTGATTTGCTCATCCTTATTCAACAGCTCGGCCTTATTCTTCTCATAAAGTTCGCTTACATAATTGAACTTTTCTTCCGAATCATCCCTTCCTCCCTGAATAATATGGAGTTCGGCGTCCTTGAGCCTATTGTATTCATTCTTCTGTGTTCTCCATGTATTAATGATATTCTCCGGAACCAATTCATCGCCCATAAAAACCACTTCAATCATTGAGGTCCCATCATCCACATACTCCAATTTGGTGAGATTGTCCACATACCTTCCAGCACCATCAAACTGATATACCTCTACCGTACCTTTTAAAAACTCTTGAGCTTGTTTCATAAAAAGAGACTCTTGGAATACATTGTAAAACGTAAATCCGGCCGGAATCATTACCAAAATACCCGTGATTGAAGCCAAACGAGCTATCAACCTTCTACGTTGGGAATTGGCATATCGCACCATGGGAAACCTCAGGAACTTGATGACCAAGAAGGTTGCCAGACCTATAAAAATGGTATTTATGATGAACAAATACATGGCCCCAGCGGCATACCACGGCTTGCCAATGGCCAAACCGAAACCTACCGTACAAAGAGGCGGCATCAAAGCAGTTGCAATGGCCACACCAAAAATAACACTGGCAATGGTCCCCTTTTTTGCCCGGGCGATTACCAGCGCCAATCCACCAAAAAAAGCAATCAGTACATCCCGAATATCTGGTTTGGTACGTGCCAAGAGTTCTGAAGATTCATCCCGAAGAGGAAAAAAGTAGAAAAATAGGAATGCGGTGATCACACTCAAAACCACCATTACAGTGAAATTCTTGAGCGATCTGCGCAACGTATCAATATCATTTATGGCCAATGACATGCCCATTCCCAAAATAGGGCCCATCAGTGGGGAGATAAGCATGGCACCAATAACCACCGCTGTTGAGTTGGCGTTCAGGCCAATGGATGCAATGAAAATGGAGCACACCAAAATCCATGTGGTATGGTTCTTAAAGGGAATATCCGCAATGATGGATTCTTTGGTGGCCGCGGCATCCGTATTGGAACGGATTTCCAACAAATCCGAAAGGAATTTGCGCACGCTGCCCAAAAGCCCCTTAAAATCTTTTTTTACCTCATCTCCACTGTCTTGATTGGGTGGTGTGGTCTCTGCTTCCTTTTTCTGTTCTTCGGTCATATATTATGCAAACTGATCCCCAAATTTTTCCTTCACTTGGGTCAATACTTTTTTAATATCCTGTTGTTTGTCCTTAGGGTAAATAAGGAGCACTTCTTCTTTATCCACGATGATGTAATCCTCCAGACCATCAACCACAACTACCTTCCCTTTGGGAGATCGTATCATATTGCCTTTTGCATCTTCCAAAAGGGTTTGAGCGTTTACCACTGCGTTCTCGTTTTTGTCCTTCTCCAATTTATCGTAAAGAGCGCCCCACGTACCTAAATCATTCCAATCAAAAGTAGCTGGCAGGGTGTAAATGGATTTGGATTGTTCCAAGATAGCATAATCAATGGATATGTTTTCTGCCTTGGCATAGTTTTCTTGAATAAAGGCTCTTTCATCTCCCGTATTGTAACAAGATATGCCTTGTCCAAAAAGTTCATATTGACCAGGCTGATATTTTTTGAAGGCTTCCACTATGGTTTCCACGCTCCACATAAAAATGCCCGCGTTCCATAAAAAGTTGCCTTGAGCCAAAAATTCCTTTGCGGTTTCATAATCCGGTTTTTCCCTGAATTGGGACACCTTTTTTAATTGCGCGTCACTACCTTTTTCAAATTCGATGTAACCGAATCCCGTATTGGGAAAAGTGGGCTGGATACCCAAAGTGCAAAGTGCATTTTCTTCTTCACATTTACTGAAACAAGTTGTCACATCCTTTTCAAATGCAGCTTCGTCCTCAATCCAATGATCACTGGGCGCTACAATCATTACCGCATCGGGATTCATTTTCTGAATCTTAAGGGAAGCATACAAAATACAGGGTGCCGTATTCCTCATAGCGGGTTCCAGAACCACTTGGTCTTGTTTTACCATGGGCAATTGTTCCAACACTAAGTCGTTATACTGCTCATTAGTCAGAATCAGAATATTTTCAGTGGGAACAAACTTGTTCAGACGATCAAACGTTTTTTGAATCAGGGTCTTACCGGTCCCCAACATATCGTGAAACTGTTTGGGATTGGATGATGTACTCACCGGCCAAAATCTTGAACCAACTCCTCCTGCCATTAAAACTGCGTAATAATTCTTGTTCATTTTGCTGTTTTTTAATTAGAATGCCGGTTATCCTGATACATCTTGAACCAACTCAACCTCCGCGTTTGGTTGAAACAAATATAATCTCCCGGTTGATAACTCCACACATTCGTACCGTTTTACTTTCTTATTTCCTTTTTTGAACAACTTGCCATTGTACAGTCTAAAAACACTGCCCGTAGGCAATTCGTAGACATAACTAAGCAGTCGTTCTTCCTCATCAAAAGCTTTTAGCGCAATGGACAATCTGGCATCTGTGCTACTACTGGCTTTTGGATTTTTAAAGTGATTTGCAATTATGGGCAACAGTTGCGTTGGAAACACCTCTGGCCGAATAAATGGAACCATTAAGTGTTGAAAGGTACGCTTCCATTCCACTCCATGCGGTTTTATTCGACGACCATACGTTTCAAAGGCCACCAAATGCGCTATTTCGTGGACGAGTGTAATCAGGAATCGGTATTTGTTGAGTGATGCATTTACGGTTATCAAATGCAATCCGTTCGGCAATCTGCGGTAATCACCATGGCGGGTAACACGATGGTTCACAATTTTTAAATGCACCCCATGCGTTTTGATAAGCTCAAAGCAAGGAGCTACTGCAAGCTCAGGAAGGTATTTTTGTAGGGTAGTTTCCATCATTCGTCAAACGAAAATAGGCATTCGTCAATTAACCTCATCCAATGCTTAAAATGTTTTTTACTTTTCACAAAACAATAAGTCATGAGAGCTACCATTTTACTATTGATTATCATTCTGCCGTATATAGGCATAGGTCAAAACAAAACTTCTCTTGAAAAAACACTATGGGAAAGGGTTCAAAGTTGCTACTCTTTGTTTGAGCCCAACGAAGATGGTATCCTAGAATATAATAAAATTGATGATTCCAAAAATGGATATTTAAAAGTTTGGGGGAGGTTCCCAACTTGTGGGTGCAAATGCATCTCAACAGTTGGAGCATATAAAGATATAGATGGCAATTATACGCTCTTGCAAAAGGAAGAATTCTTATGTGAGGATAAAAACTCAATATCATCCAACAAAGATTTGGATAAGATTCTACCCGAGAACTTCGGTATACACACTTTTTCTAAAAAAGAGCTAAACATAAACTCCAAGTATGTTGTTTTTTTCTTAGATGTTGAGATACCCAGATTTGGAACTGATACCAAAGTCGCATTGCGATTTATTCCTTTTGGGATTTTCCAAGAACTGAATGGCTCCGTGATTTCCTATGACTACTCACAAGAATATGAAAACACATCGGTCCATTACATAAAAGAAATAGAATACATGGCCCGCACAATCATCGATGACAATACCTTGACCCACTTATTGAAAAAAGACTATGAAAGTATTCATGTGGTCGACAGAAAATTTATTGAAACAAAAATAATCGGGCCAGACTCATGGGAGAATTTTGAATCTTTTGACGAGCTCTCAGAAAAATTGAGCATATTAAAAAATGCTTATGACATTTACTCCCAGCTAGATTTTATGTCCATTCTGATGCAATGGAACAAGGAAAAAGCACGATTCGAAGTAAAATCAAAAAGTGATGGGCCCAAGACCATGACATTTAAAGAGTTTATACTGGAACATGAATTCTGGATACCTATTTGCTGAGAATACGTAGGTCAATCCTTACGGCGTACTATTACTCACCTGCAACATTTTTCCATTGTAGAGTTTTTGACCTGTCAAAGCAAACTCTTTAATATATGTGGCCATCTCCAATGCAGTTACGGGAGCTTTGTACCCTGGAAAGGCTTCTTCGAGCATCTCGGTCTGTACGGCACCCAAGGCCAATACATTAAAACTTGGGCCGGTTTCTTTATACTCTTCGGCCAATAGCTCGGTCAAGGTAATCACAGCACCCTTGCTTGAACTATACGCAGAGAGTCCTGGAAACTTCATACTGCCCTGCACTCCTCCCATGGAACTTATGGTCACTACATGACCTTCCTGCCCCATCATGGGAAGTACTGTTTTTGTAATTTCAGCTACTCCGAACACGTTTACTTTGTAGACGCTCTCAAATTCCTCCGTCGTGGTTTCCGAAAATGGTTTGCCCAAAAACCGACCTGCATTATTAATGAGTACATCCACTACATGCCATTGATTCAAAAATTCATTGAGTTTTTCAAAATCGGCAGGGTTGCCCAAATCAAAGGACAACGTTTGTACATTGGGCAAATTCAGGCTTTGCACAGGCTCACTATTTCGTGAAAGTGCCAAAACCTGATGTCCTTCCCTCGCAAAAAGTTTCACCAACTCAAATCCTATTCCCCTACTTGTGCCTGTAATTATTATGTTTGCCATAAGTGAAATCTCTCGACTGCGCTCGAGATGACAGTTTTAAATTACTTTGTTAATCGTATTTCTTGTGATGGAGCATTGGCGATACCTTCAATCACGGGAATTGCCTTGTTTACCAATGTGGCCATATGACCAAAATCCATTAAACTGTTCTCATCACCCACCTTATGATAATGATTAAAGTTGGTAAAGTCAAACGTACAGAACGTATGCGACGGCACGCCAAATTCTTCATGGAACGGATAATTGTCCGACCTTTGATACAAGTTAAATTCCTTGGCCGTTGGTAAAAATCCTACCCAGTTTTCTTTAGCATACCTATTGCTGACCTCTGCCAAGTTGGACATATCGTAGCCCGTGATGTATACAAAATAGTCCTTCCCCTGCAAAGGAACACCCGTCATTTCAAAATTGAGCATGGTATACAGATTCAAATCCTGCTCTTTTAACTTTTTGGCCAGATGCTTGGAACCCAACAAGCCCTTCTCCTCTGCACTGAACAGTGCAAAAATAATACTACGCTTGTTCGTTTTGTTTGTTCCAAAATACCGTGCCATTTCCAAAACTGATGTAGTACCCGATGCATTATCGTTGGCGCCGTTGGCAATATAATCTCCATTTTCAGGCTCAATGGCCCCAATATGGTCGTAATGGGCACCTATCAAAATAAATTCATCTTTTAAATCAGGGTCGTTGCCCTCCACTACACCCACAATATTGTAAGCAGGTTTTTTAAAATTTGAAAGTGTGTCGCGGTACGTTTCAAAATAGGGCTTGAGTCCGTAGGACTTAAAATAATTCTCAATATACCTAGCCGCAATTTCAATGCCTTCGCCTCCGGCCTCCCTTCCCTTAAGGTCATCGCTTGCTAAATAATTCATCATTTCACCTATGCGCTCGGCATCGGTAAAAGTTTCGCTTGATTTTGTTGTTTGAGGATTAACATCAGTGGTTTGAACAATTTTTGTAGAACCACAGCCCATCACAAAAAGTGAAACGACAACATATAATAGTACTCTCATTTTTGTTGTTTTTTGATTTTTTTTAAAGATAAAAAAAGCATCCCGATAAAAGGATGCTTTTAAATTAATGTATTATCGAATGTATGTCGACAAATCTATGCCAACATAGTCACTGGATTCTCCAAGTAAGCCCTCAAAGTCTGTAAAAACTGGGCACCAGTGGCTCCATCAACCGTTCTGTGATCACAGGCCAAAGTTACCTTCATGGTGCTTCCAGCTACAATCTCGCCATTTTTAACCACAGGCTTATCAACGATTGCCCCTACGGATAAAATGGCAGAGTTAGGCTGATTGATAATGGAGGTAAACTCTTGAATACCGAACATTCCCAAGTTGGAAACCGTAAAGGTACTTCCTTCCATTTCATCCGGCTTGATTTTCTTGTTTCTTGCTCTTCCGGCCAAATCTTTTACCGCTGTACCCAATTGGGTCAAACTCATCTGATTAGCAAATTTGATTACGGGAACCACAAGACCTTCATCTACGGCAACGGCAACACCCATGTGTATGTGATGCTTGTATATCATGGAATCACCATTCCACGATGTATTTACCTGCGGATGTTTTTTAAGGGCCATTGCACATGCTTTCAAAACCATATCGTTGAAAGATACTTTGGTATCCGGCAAACTGTTGATTTGTGCACGGGATGCCTTGGCATTGTCCATATCCACCTCAATGGTCAGGTAATAATGTGGTGCAGTAAATTTGGATTCTCCCAAACGCTTGGCAATCACCTTGCGCATTGTAGAGTTTTTCACTTCTTCCACACTTTCTTCACCAACTGGAAGTGCAACCGGTGCCACTGCAGGTGTAGCTTCGGTTTTTTCTGCAGCAGGAGCTGCTTGTGATGATGGTTTAAAGTTTTCTATGTCCTTCTTAACAATTCTTCCGTTATCACCGGTTCCCTTTACATCTGCCAAATTGATGCCTTTTTCATCGGCAATCTTTTTGGCCAATGGAGAAGCGAATATGCGCTGACCATCTTGTGTAGCAGGAGCTGTTTCTTCTTTCTTGGATGATTCCTCTTTTTTCGGAGCTTCATCTTTGGATGCTTCTTTTTTAGGTGCGCTCTTAGATGAACCACCTGATGATTTCGCATTCAAAACAGCATCAACATCCGTTCCTTCTGGGCCAATAATGGCCAAAAGGGAATCCACAGGAGCTCCTTCGCCTTCTTGGATACCGATATGCAGCAAAGTTCCCGAGTAGAACGATTCGAATTCCATAGTGGCCTTATCCGTTTCGATTTCGGCCAAGATATCTCCTTCTTCCACTTTATCCCCAACACTCTTCAACCAGCTGGCAACCGTTCCTTCCTCCATGGTATCACTCAATCGGGGCATGGTCACGATTTCCACTCCTTCGGGAATATCTGCCGGCTCACTAGTTTCAGTTTCTGATGTAGCATCTTCTTCTGGTTCTGATGAACTTTCCTCTTTTGGAGCTTCCGATGAGCTTCCCGAGCCGTTCAATAGACCGGAAATGTCCTCACCTTCTTCACCGATTATGGCCAAAAGTGAATCAACCGGAGCACCATCACCTTCCTCGATTCCTATGTGGAGCAAAGTTCCTTCATGAAAAGATTCGAATTCCATGGTGGCTTTGTCCGTTTCGATTTCAGCCAAAATATCTCCTTCTTCTACCTTGTCCCCTACTTTCTTGAGCCATTTTGCCACGGTTCCTTCTTCCATGGTATCGCTCAATCTAGGCATGTTGATTACTTCTGCCATCTAATTATAATTTATGTTGTAAAAATGGATAGTCTTCTTGCTCGTAAACGGTGTCGTACAATTGCTCTTTTGGTGGGAAATCAGATTCCTCCGCAAATTTCTCGCACTCTTTCACAAGGTCCTTCACCTTTTTATCGATTTGTTTTAAATCGTCCTCGGATGCATATCCTTTTTCAAGAATCACATCTTTGACCTGAGTGATCGGATCTATCTTTTTATACTCTTCAACTTCTTCTTTAGTTCGATAATGCTGCGCATCTGACATGGAGTGTCCACGGTATCTGTATGTTTTCATCTCCAAGAAAGTTGGTCCTCCTCCTGTACGGGCGCGCTCAATCGCCTTGTCCATTTCCTTTGCAACTATGGCAGGGTCCATTCCGTCAACAGGGCTACAAGGCATTTCGTAACCAAGACCCAATTTCCAGATTTCCGTGGAATGCGAAGTACGCGCCACAGAGGTTCCCATGGCATAACCGTTGTTCTCACAAATAAAAACCACCGGTAATTGCCACAACATGGCCAAATTGAAGGCCTCGTGAAGCGAACCTTGTCTTACGGCACCATCACCCATATAACAAAGGGTTACAGAATCTCTTTTAAAGTACTTGTCGCCAAATGCCAACCCGGCACCCAATGGAATTTGTCCCCCTACGATTCCGTGTCCACCATAAAAACGGTGTTCTTTAGAGAAAATATGCATGGAACCACCCATACCTTTCGAGGTTCCGGTGACCTTGCCGTAAAGCTCGGCCATAACCCGTCTAGGGTCAACCCCCATTCCAATCGGCTGAACGTGATTTCGGTAAGCGGTGATCATCCTGTCCTTTTCGAGGTCCATAGCGTGCAATGCGCCGGCAAGCACCGCTTCTTGACCATTGTACAGGTGCAAGAAACCTCTAACTTTTTGTTGAATATATACGGCGGCCAGTTTATCCTCGAACTTTCTCCAGAAATACATGTCCTCGTACCATTTAAGGTAAACTTCTTTGGTGATTTTTTTCATCTACTGTTGTATTAAATGAATTTCCCTTGCGTAGGGAAGAGCAAAAATACATATATATCTGTTTTGGAAAAAGAATTGAATTAAGAATCGCCCAAAAATGAGCTATTGAATGCCAATGGCAGAATATCGGCCATTGAATTGCATTTATAAACGGGGCCAGATTCCGAACTTAACAATAGTGATATTGGTGATTGCTGTTTTTGTTCATATTCTATGATGGACTGCCTACAGTTACCACATGGTGCTGCGGGCGAACTTACCCCATCCTTGGACGATGAAGCAGAAATAGCAATAGTTTTTACGGCTATACCGGGATATTTTGCTCCCGCATGAAAAATGGCCACACGCTCTGCACAAAGACCGGCAGGATAAGATGCATTTTCTTGATTGCTACCAATAATAACCTCTCCATTTTCCAGCAATACCGCGGCACCTACTCTAAACTTGGAGTAAGGAGCATAGGCATTCTCCCTAGCCTTGGAAGCTTCATATAACAATTTTTGTTCGTTTTGTGACAACTCTGATGCCTCATTAAAAATGAGCAATTCGAAACCAATTTTCTTTTTTTCCATGTAATCTTCAGGATATACTCAAAAATAAAAAAACCTGCCCCCAACGGACAGGTTTTCAATTATATATTTTCATCTGCTTTAATCGTTGAAGAATTCCTCTCCAAAATCAAAGCTAAGCGAGAAACGTAATGTGTTTTCCAATGGATTTCTGACCTGGGAGGTCGAGAATAAATAAGATAGGTCTATTTGGGCCGATTTGAATTTGAAGCCTGCTCCCAATGTAAAGAACTTACGGGAACCTTTTTCCTCGCTTTCGTTAAAGTAACCGCTTCGCAACATAAAGGCTTCTCTAAATCTGTACTCTGCGCCAAGCGCCCAAGTCACCTCTTTCAATTCCTCACTGAAACCATCTGGCGCATCTCCAAAAGATTCAAAGACTCCGTTAAAGAAACTTATATTCTGATATTCATCGTTGTCTTCCGTGGTAATCTGACCGTCCCCATTAAAATCTCTTGGTGTTGGGACCAATAGTTTGTTGAATTCTGTATTGATGGCCAAAATATTATCTTGATCAAAAATGAAATCGAAACCACCGCCCAATTTCAGGTTGGTCGGCAAAAAGTTTTCTTGTCCTCCCTCATCATATTGAAGCGAACCTCCCAAATTGGAGATGTTGAATCCAGCTCTCCAACGTCCATCATAGTTGCTGTATGCGATTTCCCTGGACCTATAAAAACCTGCAACATCCACAGCAAATGCATTGGCCGCCTGTGAATCTTGCACGCCATCCTGGAATCTTAGATTTGAACTTATAAACCTACCCCCTACGGCCATGGAAAATGTTGGGCTCAGTTTTAGGGAATAAGAACCATCCAAAGCAAACTCATTGGGTTTTACCAAAGTTGGATCTTGATCTATGGTTTGCCTTAATTCTATTTCACCCAATCCAAAATAACGCAATCCGAATGCAAAAGCACTTTGGTCGTTAAGCTTGTTGTAATAATTGGCATTTAACAAGGAGACATCGTTAACAATAGTTTCCAAGTACGGGGTATAACTTATCCCAACCCCTGATTTTTTATTGGCAAAAGCATATTTGGCAGGGTTCCACTGCTGGGAATACGCATCAAAAGAAGTAGCGACACCCATATCCCCCATACCAGATGCCCGAGCATCGGCTGCAATGGTCAAAAACGGAACTGCTGTAGTAATCGCCCTTTCTTGTTGTGCGCTCATCGATGTAGCACCTACGATGACCAGCAACACCAATACGAGTAACTTTCTCATTCTAAGTATTTAGCGTTTAGTAAAGTTATTGAATCCAAAATAATTCCTTTGGACTTATTACACATTAACGGTCTTTTGAGGAAATTCTTATATAGAAGTACATATTTCTAATTATCGAATGTTCAAATCACATTCATTTTTGATTAAAAGACAAAAAAAATATGCATACTTACTTTCCCGACCGTTAAAAACCGATTGCTTCATACTATTTTGGAACCTTCTCCGTTAGTGAAATGTGGCATGCTACAATTTTTGCATGTCGTAAATATTTGATGAGCACAAAATATAATGGTAAAAACACCGTTCTAATGCCATCGAAAGATTTAAAAAATCAAAACAAGTCGAAGATACTGAGGGTAAAAACCCTGAGTTTTAAAGTACTCAAGCCCAAATTATGAAAAAACACTTAATCAAAGTTGTACTTTCTTGCGCCGTAGTGATGGGAAGTTTTTCCAGTTGTAAAAACTCTTCCTCATCAAAGAACGTCTCCAGAGCCACAGGTTGGAAAATCAATGCCAAAGAAGGAGGCTTCCAATACAATTCGGATTTTAAAGAACAGGAAACTCCTCCAGGAACCGTATTTGTAGAGGGTGGAACTTTTACCAAAGGTAAAGTCCAGGACGATATTATGCACGATTGGAACAATACTCCAACACAGCAGCACGTCCAGTCATTCTACATGGATGAGACCGAAGTAACCAACGTGATGTACCTAGAGTATTTGGATTATCTAAAGGCGGTATACCCTCCAGATGACCCAAAATACGCCAACATATACGAAGGTGCCCTACCAGACACCTTGGTTTGGAGAAACCGATTGGGCTTTAACGAAACAATGACCAATAACTACCTAAGGCACCCTGCATATGCCGAGTATCCCGTGGTAGGTGTCAACTGGGTACAGGCTACGCAATATGCCGAATGGAGAACCGACAGGGTGAATGAGGTAATGCTCGAAAGGGAGGGCTACCTTGCCGACGATACCAAATACAAGGTATTGAACGGAGAACTTGATGGCACCTTTAGTACTGAGGCCTACTTAAACAATCCAGAATCTGTTTATGGAGGTGAAATTGATTCACTTCAAGGAAAACAAAAGAAAGATTCCATCAATTCCTTTGCCAAAAGAAGTAGCGGGGTAATTATGCCGGAATACAGACTCCCTACGGAAACTGAATGGGAATATGCTGCTCAGGCACTTGTTGGAACCAGAGAATATAACAACTACAGAGGTAGAAAAAAATATCCTTGGGAAGGTGACTATACCCGTAACGGTCAGCGTGTGGGTAGAGGAGACCAATTGGCCAACTTTAAGCAAGGAAAAGGAGATTATGGTGGTATCGCCGGATGGTCCGATGATGGTGCCGACATCACAGGTCAAGTAAAGTCATACAAACCTAACGACTTTGGTCTTTACGACATGGCCGGTAACGTAAACGAATGGGTTGCCGATGTGTATCGCCCAATAGTTGATGATGAAATCAGTGACTTCAACTATTACCGTGGAAACGTTTTCATGAAAAAAGCTATCGGTGAGGATGGAAAAGTTGAAGTATTGAGAGATGAAATTGTATACGACACCTTGCCAAACGGTAAAATCGTAGCCATCAACCTTCCTGGAGAAATCAAAGAAGTTGCAGTGACAGAGGAAGAAACCTACCTAAGAACAAACTTCGATAAAAGTGATAACAGAGGATTTAGAGATGGAGACCCAGGGTCGTCAAGATTCTTTAACCGCTTTAGCGAAGAGGATGGAGATACCCAAAAAATGTACGATTCTCCAAAGCACCAGGTTGAGCGCAACGAGGATGGTGAGATTGTTCGCCAATATGACGAATCCAATTACAGAACATCTTTGATCAACAACGAGGTCCGCGTATATAAAGGTGGATCATGGAGAGACCGCGCTTACTGGTTGGACCCTGCACAGCGTAGATATTTGCCACAATATATGGCAACAGACGATATCGGCTTTAGATGTGCCATGTCCAGAGTTGGATCTAAATCCAGATCTAAAAAGACCGTACGTCACAAAAAAGCGAGATAAAAAACTTCTTGAGTATTTTAAAAGCCCCGGCCAAAAAGGTCGGGGCTTTTTTTTATCTTCGATTTATGACGATGAAAGAATTGCACGCTCTATTTTTAGAGCATCCCCATATATGTACGGACACGAGGAAAATTACCGAAAACTGTCTGTTCTTTGCCTTAAAAGGCCCAAATTTTAATGGCAATGCTTTTGCAAAAGATGCATTGGACAAAGGTGCTGCATACGCCATTATTGATGAAGAGGAATTCAAGACTTCCGACAGGTTTCTTCTGTTTGAAGATGTTTTGACCACTTTGCAACAGTTGGCAACGTTCCATAGAAATTATTCAAGGGCCAGAATTGTATCGCTAACGGGAAGTAACGGAAAGACCACTACCAAAGAACTTATCAACGCTGTTCTCTCTAAAAAATATAGCACTATAGCCACCAGGGGCAACCTTAACAACCATATCGGGGTTCCTTTGACCTTGTTGTCCATAAAAGAGGATACAGAGATTGCGATTGTGGAAATGGGTGCCAACCACAAAAAAGAGATTGAGTTTCTGTGCAGCATTGCACAACCAGACTTTGGATATATCACGAATTTTGGAAAGGCCCATTTGGAAGGTTTTGGAGGTGTGGAAGGGGTAATTCAAGGAAAAAGCGAACTCTACGATTATTTAATCGGCCACGACAAATATGTTTTCTTGAATGCCGACGACGACATTCAGAAGGAAAAGTTAGCGAACTACACCAAAAAAATGGGCTTCAGCACCAGTGACCATCAATTTTACAATATAAAGTTCCTTGGGGCCGACCCTTATGTCTCACTGGAGGTAGAGGGAATAGAAATACAGACACAATTGGTCGGCAAATACAACTTCCCGAATTGTTGCGCGGCTATATTGATGGGAAAATATTTTAATGTAGCTATTGAAGATATCAAATCGGCCATTGAAGGTTACCGACCAGAGAACAACAGGTCCCAATTACTTTCAAAGAATGGGTTCGACATTATTCTCGATGCCTACAATGCCAATCCGACCAGTATGAAAGCTGCTTTGGAAAACTTCAATTTAATGAAGGCCAAAAGAAAGACCTTGATTATTGGCGATATGTTCGAGCTTGGAAGCACGGCCGCCGAAGAGCATCAGGCCATTGCAAATTTTGCCAACGAACTCCAATTTGATGAAACATACCTGGTTGGTGAAAATTTCTATGCGACCAAAACATCTTTGAACAAATTCAAATCGTTTGATGCCCTAAAGGAACACTTGATAAAGAATCCTTTGGAAAAAGCATCAATGCTCATAAAAGGTTCAAGGGGAATGGCTCTGGAGCGGGTATTGGAGGTGTTATGATTGGTTGTTATCGTTTATAAAACCATGAATCCGAATTTTTCTGTGCCACATTACCATCATTTTGTGGAAACGAGAAGCTCCCTGACATCAACATCCAAAACTTTTGCAATTTGAAAAAGCGTTTCAACCCTTGGTTGCATATCATTCCTGCACCATTTTGAAACAGTATTTGTATTCATATCCAATTCATCTGCCAGCCAATTATTGGTTTTTCCCTTTTCAGCTAACACCGCTTTAATTCTATTAAAAAATGGTTTATCCATAGTAAATACTACGATTGAGCATTAAAAATAATTAAGAAAAATAAATGTTATAAGTATTGAAATATGCTTTACTAGGAGATTTAAAAATCTTTATGTAACTTTGAAATGCTTTTTTGGGAGATAAATAGACTTTTAAAGTTTTTTATTAGAGATTAGAAATTTCATTATGAGCAAACAATTGACCAAATCCGACCTAGAACAAATCATCAGCCTACAACAAGAAAGCCTACAAGCCATGCAAAAGGTATTGGGCAGTTTACGTAACCAAAACGAAAGCTTGGAGCGCAGTAACCAAAAATTAAGAAAAAGGATTTCTGAATATGAGTAGAAAAAGTGGGATATACTGGATTCGAACCAGTGACCTCTGCCCTGTCAAGGCAGCGCTCTAAACCAACTGAGCTAATATCCCTTTGAAAACGGGGTGCAATATCGGAAATTAATCCCAATCTCCATACTCCGCAGAGTTCTTTGATGTCTCGTGCAAGGTAATATGCAGTAATTGCCCCTTTTTAAGCTTTGGTTTTAGGATATCATAGATAACTTTCACGAAATACTCCGTTGTAGGAAGCAGATTTTCGAACTCCGGACAATCCTCGTTCAAATTTTTGTGGTCAAAGCGTTCCTCTACCTCATCCTTTATCAATGTACCCAGTACTGCCAAGTCCATTACAAAACCTGTATCCGGGTCGACTTCGCCCTTTATCCGTACCTCAAGGTCAAAATTATGACCGTGAAAGCTAGGACTGTTGCATTTACCGAACACCTCAATATTCTTTTCCTTGCTCCATTTTGGGTTATGGAGCCTGTGTGCGGCGTTAAAATGTGCTTTTCTACAAATCGTGGCAATCATGCTGCAAAGTTAAGTTCTTTTTCTGCAATCCTATTTTATTGCTTTAAAAAAAAGTGCAAAAGGGTCCGAACGTTTCCGAATGGAATTGAAATTCAATCTTGTTCTTGTTAACTTTATACAATGGGCGAATTGCCTTCAAAATATCAAATGAAATAAAAATAATATACTATGAAAATTACCTTTCTAGGACACGCTTCTTTCTTGATTGAAATGAACGGAAAACATATTTTGGTCGACCCTTTTATCACCGGCAACGAGATGGCATCCGATGTTAACATTGACGACCTTAACGTTGATTACATTTTTCTGACCCATGGTCATCAAGATCATGTTCTGGATGTAGAGGCCATTGCCAAGAACAATCCGGATGCTTTATTGGTTTCCAATTTTGAAGTGGTAAGCTGGTTTGGAAACAAGGGTATTGACGGACACGGCATGAATCATGGAGGGAAATATACCTTTGATTTTGGAACGGTCAAATACGTAACTGCCATTCATTCCAGTATGCTGCCCGATGGGAGCAATGGAGGAAATCCGGGAGGGTTTGTGTTATGGGACGACTCCAAATGCGTTTACCTAGCCGGAGATACTGCACTGACCAAGGACATGGAGCTGATTCCAATGACCTGCCCAAAACTTGACGTAGCGGTTTTGCCCATTGGCGACAATTTTACGATGGGCTATGAAGATGCCACTATAGCAAGCGATTTTGTGGAATGCGACCAGATAATCGGTTGCCATTACGATACTTTTCCGCCTATAAAATTGGACAAAACCAAAGCTGTTGAATATTTTGAGAAAAAAGGAAAGAAATTGATTTTACCGGATATTGGCGAATCCATTGACTTATAAAAAAAGTACTTCCATAGAGATGCTAAAATCATGGAAGGTTTTCTAGAAAACCTTCCATGAAAATCCAACTATCCACAAAGCTTATTTTATGGATTAAGTACTCGTTCAATCCATGGCCGACAAAATCAATGATACTGTATTTTGGATTAGGCCTTCACAATCACCCTTTCTGTGTTTTGGCAATAATTTTATCATTATACATGGCATCCAAGCCCATTTGTACACAAGTAGCTGCCATAGCACCTGTTCTGGCATTGGAAACAGGCAATGTATTGTTTACAATATTGTCCCTAAAGTCGATTAAGGCTTGTTTGCTTGGGTCTTCATGGTCAAACTTAATAGGAATGCCCCTGCCTTGGTCCCAGTTCAGGGTGGCCCCGGAAACACCGTCAACTTCACCGATTTTCTTTTCGTAGCTTCCTTCTGGATAAAACCAAGCCTTTGCATAGTCCAAAATATAGGTTCCCTTGTCCCCCATTACCTTGACCTTATAATCGCCCATGGCGTTGCTGGTAAGGCAGGTAAATGATGCTCTTACCCCTTCTGGATAGCTGTAGATAAGATGTATATTGTCATAAGTTTCCCTGCCATCTTTCCAATAATCAATGCCTCCTACGCCCATCACCTTTTCGGGCATGGCACCCATTACCCAGTTGGCAAAATCCAATTGGTGGGAACAAAGTTCGGCCAAAAGACCGCCTGAAAATTCCCGGTACATACGCCAGTTGATCATACGCTCCCATTTTGGGTCAGGTACAGGGCGACGCCAATTTCCATTACGGTTCCATTGGCATTCAAAAGCTGTTATTTTTCCTATTTTACCGTTTCTCACTTCATCAACAACATGCGAATACAAACGGGAACTATGGTATTGGTGGCCTGTTTGGAATATGCCATTGGATGCGTCTGCTGCTGAGACCAATTCAGCTATACCTTCGTACCCTTTTGCCATCGTCTTTTCCCCGTACACATGTTTTCCTGCCTTTAGGGCATCGATAGCTATCTTGGAATGTGTGCTGAACGGGGTAGCCACCAAAACGGCGTCCACATCCTTGTCTTCCAATAATTTTTTGTAATCAGAATAGCCTTTGGCCTTTCCTGCTACTTTTGAAAGTCCCGAGCTAAGTCTAAAGGGGATAATATCACAACAGGCCACTACTTGCATGTTGGGAATCTGATTGATAAATGGAATGAGTCCACCACCCCGGTCCCCTGTTCCTATAACACCTACATTGATGGTTTCGTTCGCACTGGGGGTTCCGTACGCAAGTACCGTTGGGGCATATAGGACTGCAGAACTGGCCAAACTACTTTTTATGACAAAATCTCGTCGCTTCATATCCATTTAAAGTTTTGGTTCCCATCCAGGTTCATACGTTCGTTTCCAAAGTTCCATGGCTTCCCTGTCAAAAATCCTTCCCGTGTTTCCATCCACATTGAACCCTTTATCGATTCGATAGGCTATATTGGCGTAGTGCGTTAACATTTGCGAAATGGCCCCCACTTCAATATGTGATGTCAATGCTTCTTTTCCACGAATGGCATTAAAGAAATTCACTGCATGCCTCGTTGACAGATCTCCTCCACCTCCAAGGGCGGTTCCTCCTTCGTTACCGTCAGATTTATTTTCCTTGATCAATTGTCCCTTGAGGTCGTACAGTTCATATCCGTCACGGTCCACCATTACCGAACCTTCAGAGCCATAAATAAGGGTACCCCGACCACGACCGTATTTGGAATAGCCGTTCCTACTGCTTCCATCCCATTGAATGATTTTATCATCGGCAAACGCATAGGTCGCTTCCATGGTATCGTACATTTCCCATCCGTCATCCATGAATTGCTCCTTTCCAGCGATCACCTCCACATATTCCGGATATTTCACATCCAATGCCCACCGGGCTATATCCAGTTCATGTGTCGCATTATTCCCCATTTCAGCGGTTCCATAATCCCAACCGTACCAATGCCAGTTATAGTCCCAGGTATCGTGTTCGTATGCTTTTCTTGGAGCTGGTCCTTGGAACAGTTCCCAGTCCAAATCCTCTGGTGGTGCAGTCTGTAGCGGAAGCGGGACTTCCCCCCTACCATTGGTGTAGAAAGCTATTGCCTTGTAGGCCTTGCCTATAATGCCATTATGGATATCGTTGATGATTTCGATACTCTGTGGGGACGATCGCTGCTGATTGCCCATTTGGACCACCTTATCATACTTTTTTTGGAATGCGACCACTATTTCATTCTCATGAGGGTTATGGCTACATGGCTTTTCCAAATAAACATGCTTGCCTGCCTCCATGGCCATACAAGCCCCTGGTGTGTGCCAATGGTCAGGGGTAGCCATAAAAATCGCATCCACATCCTTGTCTTCCAGAATCTTTCTAATATCCTTTTCCTGTTTGGGGTTATAAGTTATTTGTTCAGATACATATTGTACCGCTTTTTCCAATTGGCTACCCCGAACATCGCATAAATAATCCAAGCGCACATTGTTCTGCTTGGCCGCTATGGAAGGAATATAGGCACCATAGCGCCTTCCCAATCCCTGAAGGGCAACATGAATCCTGTCATTTGCCCCTAAAATATTGTTATAACTCTTGGCCGTCATGGCATTGATACTACCGGGTAGTCCCATGCCAATGGCAGCGACCGTTGTTTTCTTTATAAAATCTCTTCGTGCTCCCATAAATCCTTGTTTAATCTAGTGGTTTTATTTTGATGTTCTTAAAACTTACACGGTCCCCATGGTCCTGTAATAATATGTGACCTTTATCGGCTTCGCCAAAGTTGGGCCATTTCTCATACTTACTTTCGGAGACTAGTTTTCGATACGCATCGCTTTTTCGCTCGTACTCCAAAACCTTAGTACCATTGAGCCAATGTTCTACATGGTTGTCCTTTGAAATGATATGGGCAGTGTTCCATTCCCCGATCGGATTGATGGGCTTATTGATATCAGCTTGAATCAAATCGTACAAAGATGCTACGGTGCGACTACCTTCATGATTCCCCAATTTTGCATCGGGATGCCTTTCATCGTCCAAGATTTGATATTCCAAACCAATTGAGGAGCCGGGCCCCTTGTTCAAATCCGTGTCCACATAATATTTTATACCACTATTGGCACCTTCCGTCAATTTGAAATCCACTTTCAATTCAAAGTCCCCGTACAACTCAGTAGTCACAATATCACCACCAGCGGCAGATTCTTCACCCCCTGAAGACAGAACGGTCAACACACCGTCATTGATTTCCCATCCTTTATCTGGAAAATCATCCAAGCGTGCACCGCGCCAACCTACAGTAGTCTCGCCATCCCATAACAACTGCCATCCGTTTTTCTCCTCATCAATGGTCAGCTGATTCTTGGTCGCGACCGGGGCCAAGGGCATTTCTTTGTTGTATTTTGAAAGACTGTCCGTCAAGATTTTGACATTTTTCCACGCTATCTCCGTTCCCGCCTTCTGATCTTTGCCAATGCTATGCACTTGAAGGGCAATAAAGCCGCTTGCTGTTTTGTCATCGATCAAATGTACCGCTGGAACTCCGTTGATCCAGGTTTGGATCGTATCTCCAATGGCCTCGATGCGATAATGGTTCCAATCATTTTGTTTGAAGGCCTTTTGTGCCTCGGGATTATCTTCCAAGGTTACGAGCCAACCTCTTCGCCCTTCATCGTAGATTCCGGCACTCCACGCCCGGTCCGATGGATCTATCTCAATCTGATAGCCATGCACCCTCCCATTTTGATAATGGGGAAAGCTATTGCTTCGTATTTGGATTCCCGAATTCATGGTGGAATCCACTTTGTAATCCAGCTCCAGAATAAAATCGTCGTACATCTTATCCGTGGTCAAAAAGGAATTGGGTGTATCATGGACCGTGGATCCAACGATGGCATCCTCCTTTACCTCATAATTGGCATTTCCTCCTTTTTGGTTCCATCCGTTAAGGGTTCCGTCTGACAATTCGATCCACGGAGTATCATCTTTGGGAGCATCGGCACATGCCCAACACAGTAGCAATGCCAAGAAGCCTAGTTTTAGTTTGTTCATTTTATGTGTCATGAGTTAAAAATTATACTTTACAATTCGATTTATAGGCCAAATAGACCCGGTAGCCACAAGGCCAACTCTGGAATATAGGTAATCAGAAAAAGTGCCAGTATCATGGCCGCAAACAACGGCAATAGTGGTCTTATCACTTTTTCAATGGATGTTTTTGCCACACCCACCCCCACAAAGAGTACCGAGCCCACCGGAGGTGTACATAGTCCAATACAGAGGTTCAAGATCATGATGATACCAAAATGCACCGGATCTATTCCCAATTTTGTCACGATAGGCAAAAATATCGGGGTAAATATGAGAACGGCCGGGGTAATGTCCATAAAGATACCCACTATCAGCAAGATTATATTTATAATGAGCAATAGGGCAATTTTGTTGTCGGTAACAGACAATAGTCCAGAACTGATTTCCTGCGGTATATGCTCAAAGGAAAGTGCCCATGACATGCTCATGGAGGCCGCTATCAAAAGCATCACAACAGCGGTGGTGGCCGAAGCATTCAAAAAGATATCGGGTAGTTTTTTTAACGTTATCTCTTTATAGACAAAGCCCAGTATCATACTGTAGAGTACTGCAATGGCGGAAGCTTCGGTGGCGGTAAACACACCGGCCACGATTCCCCCAATGACCAAAACCAACAGGAACAGGCTTGGAACGGCATCTACAAACGTTTTAAAAACCTGTTTTAATGAGCTTCGTTGTCCCTTGCCGTAGCCTTTCTTCTTGGCCCAGAACATGGCGACGACCATCAAGAGCAGGCCAGTGATTAGCCCTGGGATGTATCCGGCCAAGAAAAGAGCGGCAATGGATGCACCTCCACTTGCCAAGGAATACACAATCAATACATTGCTTGGAGGAATTACCAATCCTGTCGTGGCCGAGGTAATGTTGACGGATACCGAAAAACCCTTATCATATCCTTCTTTTTCCATTTCCGGTCCCAGAATACTTCCCATGGCCGAGGCCGAGGCCATGGCCGAACCTGCAATGGCGCCCATGAACATTGCCGATATAATATTGATCAGGGCAAGCCCTCCGGGCAATGCCCCTACCAAGCTTTTGGCAAAAGCTATCAAACGGTGGGCAATTCCACCGTGGTTCATCAGTTCCCCAGACAATATAAAAAATGGAATCGCCAACAGGGCGAAACTATCCAAGCCCGTGGCCATTCGCTGAGATATGGTCGCGAATGCGGGCAGCATGGGCAAACTGACCAGTAGGGTCAGCATAGATGAAATGGCTATGCTCCAAGCTACAGGGGTGCCAATGGCCAAAAGACCCACAAAACTTATGATCAAAACTAGCAAGGGTATATATTCCATAAGGTTCAATCCGTTATTATATCCACGACTTTGTTATAGGTAACTATCAATCCGCTCAAGGGAATCACGACATATACATACGCCAAGGGCAACCCCAATGCCGGGGAGTGCTGTTTGAGTTCATACGTAGTGTACACCAACCATCCGCCACCTGTCACCATTGCCGCTAGACAGAAAAGGATGATAAAACCGGACACTGTTCTTTTTAATACTTTTTGATTTTTGGCATTGGCCCGTTTAGCCAATACATCTATGGCCACATGACCGTTTTTGCCTGAAACATAGGCGGCACCCAACAATCCTAACCAGATCATAAGGAAGCGGGCTAGTTCATCAGTAAATGGACTTGGTTCGTCCAGAACATATCTGCTGAACACTTGCCAAAGCACGTTAAGCACCATAAGGCTCATCAGCACAACAAGCAAACGTGCCAAAATATTTTCAAGTCTTTTCTTGAACCCTATCAATTCGCCAATGTTTTTATTTGTTGTATCATGTTGTTCAATTCTTCATCATCTTCATAGGCTCGGTACATTTCCCTTGTCATTTCGATAAACGGTTCCTTATTCGGATACGAAATCTGCACACCTTTCTCTTGAATTTTTTTCAAAGCTTCCGATTCCGATTCCGCCCACAATTTCCGTTGATGCTCCAGTGATTTTTTCACAGCCTCACTTATCCAAGCCCTTTCCTGATCAGAGAGCATATCCCAAAATTGGGTGCCAACAATTAATACATCGGGGGAGAAAGTATGCTCATCCAACGAATAATAGGGACAAACTTCGTAATGTTTGGAAAGGTAAAAACTGGGGAGATTGTTCTCCGCTCCATCCACTACGCCCTGTTGCAGTGACGTGTAGAGCTCCCCCCATGAAATGGGTGTTGGGGAACCTCCCAGACTTTTGACCATGTCCATTGCGGTAATACTCTCCATGACCCGAATCTTGAGCCCCTTTAAATCGTCCGGAGCGGTTACAGGTGCATGCTCGGTATAAAAGCTTCGAAATCCGGCATCGTAATAGCCCAAACCTTTTAATCGAAATTGTTTGGCATTGTCCAACAATGATTGTCCAATTGGACCATCCAACACCTCAAATGCGTGTTCCCGGCTCTCAAAAAGATAGGGCAGCCCCAATATTCTGGTCTTCGGGGCAAAATTCTCCAGAGTGGCGACCGACACTTTGGTCATATCAAGGCTTCCCAATTGAATCAACTCCAGAATTTCACGTTCAGTGCCCAATTGTTGATTGGGGTAGACCTCGATTCGAAGCTTTCCTTTGGAAACACTATCAAGGTCTTCTCCCATTTTCACCATGGCCCTGTGCACCGAATGGTTGATATCCAAACCATGAGCCAATCTTATAGTTCTGACACCACCGACCTCTTCGCAACCAAGGACGAAGAACAACGTACACAACAAAAGAATGGCTACGAACTGTTTCATTATTCTTTTTCTCCGATTTTTTCTGTCAATTTTAAGGTGCCCCCCACTTTTTTCTGCAGCCCTTCAAAATCATTTTGTCCCAAAACCCCTTTGCAAATCAATTTGGAGCCGACGTTTACATAGGTTGCTCCTGCATCGAACCAAGCCTGCACTGCACTCCACTTATAACGGTTACAGTAATCCATAATGGGCATTTCCTTGAAATAGCCACGGTACAATTCTTCCGATTGTGGGGTCTCCAGCAAAAAATTTTCTATAAATGTCATTGAAGCAAGGATTTTTCTATACCGTACATGAGCCCCCTTAATTCAGCAAGGCCCCTAAGACGTCCTATTGCCGAATACCCCGGGTTGGTTTTCTTAAGGATGTCATCCAACATTTGATGTCCATGGTCAGGCCGCATCGGCATGCGACGGTTCTTTGCATTTTTTTTGCTGCGCCCAAGTTGTTCTTTTAGCAATTCGTACATGACTCCATACATATCCACATCACCATCCAAATGGTCCGCTTCATAAAAATTGCCGAGCGAATCTCTTTTTGTACTTCTAAGGTGTATAAAATTGATTCTTTCCGATAAGCGATGGGCCATACCCACCAAATCATTGTCTTCCCTAACCCCGTAGGAGCCCGTACAAAAACACAGGCCGTTATAGGGGCTATCGTAGGCTGCAAGGAGTTTATTTGCATCCATTTCCGTACTCACCACTCTTGGAAGGCCCAAAATAGGGTATGGAGGATCATCAGGATGGATTGCCAAAAAGACACCCGACTTTTCTGCCATTGGGCCGATTTCCTTGATAAAATCGTACAGATTACTTCTAAGTTCCTCCTCGCCTATGTCCTGATACATATCCAAAGCCTTTTGGAACTGTTTCACGGTGTATCCTTCCTCTGCTCCCGGTAGACCGGCAATAATGTTTTGGACCAAACGCTTCTTGGCTTCATCGTCCATGCTTTCGAATGCTGTTTTAGCCATTTCTATGGTTTCCTTGGCGTAGTAGTCAAAGGCTTCTTCACGATTCAACATAAAGAGTTCAAAAGCCGCAAATTCAATGGCATCAAAACGGAGTGCTAAGGAATCATCGGACATTTTATAGGAAAGATCCGTTCGGGTCCAGTCCAAAATGGGCATAAAATTGTAACATACTGTGTCAATTCCACACAAACCTAGGTTTTCAATGCTCTGTTTGTAATTGGCGATATATTCCTTATACTTCCCTGTTCGTTTTTTAATGTCCTCGTGAACGGGTATGCTCTCCACCACCGACCAAGTAAGACCATAGGCCTCCACGTCCTTTTTTCTTTTGTTTATGTCCGATATGGACCAAGCATCACCGTTTGGAATGTGGTGCAATGCCGTTACAATACCGGTTGCCCCGGCCTGCCTAATGTCGGTAAGGGAAACGGGGTCATTTGGTCCGTACCATCGCCATGTTTGTTCTAAACCCATTGATATTGAATTTTCATCGTTCCCTAATTTAATTAAACGCCGCTAAAAGCACTGAAACCCCCATCGATGGGAACTACTATACCCGTAACGAATTTTGATTGTTCGCTGCATAACCACAAGGTTGTTCCCACCAAATCCTCCGGTTCACCGAAACGGCCCATAGGGGTTTGATCGATTATTATGGTTCCCCTAGGAGTAAGTCCTCCTTCGGGATTGGTCAACAAGCTTCTGTTTTGGTCGGTCAGAAAAAAACCAGGAGCCAAGGCATTCACACGAATTTCCACTTTGGAAAAATGGACGGCTAGCCATTGGGTAAAATTCGAAATAGCGGCTTTTGCCCCGCTGTATGCGGGTATTTTAGTAAGCGGTGTAAAGGCATTCATCGAGGAAATGTTCAAAACATTGCATCCTTCGCGACCTACCATGTCTTTTGAGAAAACCTGTGTAGGCAACAGGGTTCCAATGAAATTCAAGTTGAACACAAATTGAATTCCTTCCGTATCCAAGTCGAAGAATGTCTTGAAATCCTTTGCTGTTTCAAGTAAGTCCTCCTTGGTCAAATAAGGGTTACTGGTCGTTCCCAACGGATGGTTCCCCCCTGCTCCATTGATGAGGATATCACAGGGGCCAAACCTTTCAGCAATGGCTTTTTTGGCCTCTTCAAGACTTTCCCTGTCAAGCACATCAACTTTGATACACATTGCACTCCCACCCGCATTATTTATTTTTTCTGAAACGGTCTGAGCCGCTTCCCTATTCAAATCCATGACACAGACCTTTGCTCCTTGATTGGCAAAAGCATGGGCCAAGGTGCTGCACAAAATACCGCCACCACCGGTTATTCCCACAACTTTGCCCTTCAATTCTTTATATTTGGGATTATCCATTGCTATTATTTTTTTCTTTGAACAAAGTATTGGACTAGGTAAAAAATATTCTGTGTACTTTTTACATGGTTTTAAATATATAAATTTTACTTGCTCTCGTGAAGAAAAAAGCAAAAATTCACACAAAAAAATGATAACTCAGGAAAAACTTCAAGGTATCCAAGTAAAACCAGATTCATTTGAATGTTCCATCACTGCGGACATAACGGTTTTTGGATATGTAGACGGGAAACTAAAAGTCCTTCTTATAAAAAGATCTTTGGGACATTTTAAAAACCAATGGCATGTCCCTGGAGGGGTAATGGAGGAACATGAAACCATTGAGGACTGTGCCGCAAAGGTCCTTTTTTCCCTTACTGGATTTAGGAACATACACTTTGAACAGGTAAAGACCTATACTGCATTGGACAGGCATCCTTTGAAAAGAGTCATTACTATCTGTTTTTATGCATTAGTGAAACCAGAGAACCATCCGCTGACGTTAAAGGACAACATTACGAGCATTGATTGGTTCGATGTGGACGCTATTCCCGAAAATCTTGGTTTTGACCATGAAAAGCTGATTCACGAAGCCTACTCATTTGTACAGAACAACTTACGGCACAAACTTATTGTTGGCGAACTTCTTCCCAAAGAGTTTACCCTACAAGAACTGCAGAACCTGTATGAGGATATCTTGGATGTTGAGCTGGATAGAAGAAATTTCAGAAAACGTATATTCCAAATGGATGTTTTGGAGAACACCGGAAAGAAAAAACAGGGAGTAAAAGGAGGTCCATATCTATACAGGTTAAAGTAATGTCCATTTGAATTTTAATCGCAAATACAATTCCCAAATCCTGTAATCTGATATACAAAATGAAAGATTGATTCCATTCAATCGCAACCCTCATTTATCATATTGAAAATGGTTGAACCCAATGGCTTCCATGGCTTGGATACGCAAGCCATCAAACTATGTCAACAGCTTTCCCAAAAACTAAAATGCGTTGGGATGACTGGGAGAAAGCAGTATTTCCAACCAACTTAAAGTCAACACCTTATACTGTATTCTAAATATGATTAACCAAACGCTAAACTGTCTATAAAATAGTACATTCAGGGGTAAGCTTATGGGTGCTCTTAATAAAAATAATATGTAAAGCCATCCTAAAAACTTGTTATTTTGGCTACTTTCAAACTTGTCCGATAAATTACTCAATCAAATACTGCTTTTATTGTAGCTCCAGCTCTTCTATTCGGTCCCAATAAAATAATGCTTTTTTCTTCATCATCTCTTCCGTAATAGGAAAGAAATAAAAAATAATTGTCCAAAGTAAGAGTCAATAACGTTCTCTCTTCATTTATTATTAAATCATAGTTGCCCGAATGGGCAATAAGATAAAGAGAACCATTTGATGGTATAGCTATCATTTCTGGAAGGTTTTCCCCTGTTAACTCCAGTATGTCATCCTTTTGATACAAAGTTTGATTTAAGGAAATTGGATTAGGAGCATTTTCGGAAATTAAATCAATTAAACCTTCTGATTCTGCTTTTAGACCACTAGCTTCATAAACAATTTTATAATTAGGATTTGAAGGAATACTACGAGGTATTTGGAAACTTAATGAATGAAATGTGACGAACTCTTGGTCAGTTTTTTGAATATCGGTAATAGTAAGAGGAAATTTATTTTGACCATCAAACAAGTAAATTTCAGAACCCTCTTTATCCATATCAAGAAATTCTCCATTTACTACCATGTCCGCTCCGGTATAAAGCAGCATCGGATTATTGCTAAAAATACCAACTGCTGTGCGAAAGCTTGTAATTTTAGGTTTATTAATTACAAGCTTATATTCTAACTTTTCCCCATTCTCTGCTGTAACGGTATATTTGTTCAACTCATTAAAATTCTGGGAAACCTCACTTTCTGGAAATATTTTGGCATGTTCGGAAATTTCAATTATAGGTGAGATATTACTTATATCTATTGCTCCCGTATTAAAGCTTATCTCTTTTAATTCATTATCAATATTTGCTTCAATAATCTGATTGTTCAAAGTAACTTTGAAAGACAATATGTCATTGGCATCGCTCAATGGTCTATTATCGACCTTGACCCTATAAATATTTGGATCCCCATTCTCGGCTAAAACAGTATAAGCCACTTCCTTTTCAAAATTCTGTTCAACATTTGGCAAGGGGGAAATAGTTGCCTTATCGGAGTATTCAATCTTTGGTTGTAGTTCAAGAATATCTGCCCCGGCTGTCGTGAAAGAAATCAATCTTGTAGCCTGATCTATAACACCCAGTTCCTCATTGCCATTTAGTACTAAAACAAAAGACGTTATTAAATTCTCAGTGCTCAGAGGCTCTGAAACATAAGGTTCCACAACCGTAATTATTTCGGATTCATCCTTATTGCAAGAACAAAAAATGAAGAGAATCCATAAAAGGCAGATATGCTTAGGTTTTATCATACAATAAAATCCGTTAATTTCTTGACCCATGTACAGAAGGATATATTACCTTGGCCCCGATTCCCTCGACCAAAGTGAAAGATTTAACTATGGTCTCGTCCGTGTTCATCTCCCAGTCAACAACCCCTGTATCAGCCTTTATGGCATATATTTTTTTATTCCAATCCCCTATGTACACAACATTTTCATAAACTATTGGGGAAGATGTTGTCTGATTTTCCAGATCAAACTTCCAAATTAATTGACCGCCTTTTGCTCCCAAACATACCAGTTCCCCATCACCATTACCAGTAACGCCTATATATATTCGGTCATTGTAAACAAAGGGGGATGTTTGTAGTGAGCCTGAAGGAGTATATGCCCAGTTTTGGGTTCCAGTGTCACTGTCAAAGGAATAGAGCGTATCATATGTTCCAACTATAATCTGTTCTTCAAAAATTGTTGGCGAAGGATAAAACCTACCCTTTCCACTGATGACCCAATTCATATCACCTGTGCTTTTATTCACCGAATAAAAACGTCCAATATTATCCCCATAGTAGATGTTTTGTCCATAAATTAACGGATTAGTGTTAATTCGGGGCGCCGCACCAGTTGGATTGAAATCAACCTCTCTACTCCAATCAATGCCTCCAGTTGATTTATTGATGGCATATATATTATCATTGTTTCTGCTACTAACAAACACCCTTTCTGAGTCAATTGTAAGGGGGGCATAATAACCCAAAAAACTTTTCTCCCATAGCTTTTCACCTGTTATGCGATTTACGCAATGTAAATTTGAATCGCTGTCGAAGGCATAAACATTGCCTTGATCTACAATAATATTTCTATATTCAGCATTATTATGAACACTTGGTGTACTTGTATATACCATTTCCCCGTTAAAATGTCCAGTCCATTTATCCCATTGATGCCTGAATAGATAAGATTCTCGTAGATAGTATGTGTTTCGATATAAGAAGTTCGCTCTGTCCAAAGAGCTTTTTGAGTATACAGATCAAATGCTGTGAGCATTCCATTGAATTCTGAATAAAATAATATTTTACTTTTTGGTGAATCAAACTCAAAACTGGTCTCTACAGTCCCTCCTTTTTTATCAGTGGCAATGACCCTGGCCATATAATTGGTATTGTATTGCAGTTGAACATTTGCAATGGATTCTGTATACTCACCCATTAGAACATTATCAACATAGAGTTTATAATAAATTTGATCGCCGTCTGCATCTATTACATCTTCCCAGTCAATTATTGCGGATTTACCTTCAAAAGAGACATCGGTAATACTGAAAATCCCGGGATTTACATTGGGTTTTGGTGGACCTTCTTGTTCAACAACGGTTATAGGCTCTGTATCAGTACTGCAAGAAAACAATATAAGGACAGAAATGATACCGATATGTTTCATTGACATTTGAACAGTTTTTTAACTTTTAAAGACCCAAATGTCTCCAATACTTTCACCTCCATTATCATCTTTTACAGTAATTTTCCAATAATAGGTTTTATTTGGATTTATGAAGACCTCCCATGTTGACCCTAAGCTATTTTCTTTCAACAATGCTGGAGGTGTGGTTTCTCCAAAATAGATATCGTAAGAAAGTGGATCTCCATCTACATCGCTGGATTCCCACTCTAGTACCACATTGCTTCCTTCTATCTTGGAAAATGCTGTTGGATATATCAACGTTGGGGAAAACGGCAAGTAATTTACCATCCCTTCCCCTTCTGTATAAAAGTTCCAAGTAGAAGAATAATTACTGTATTCTCCCTTACTGTCCTTGGACCTTATCCTCCAATGAACTTGGATTCCTTTTTCAAGGGCGAGGGTAGTACTGGTCCCTGAAACCGTTTTCTTTTCAATAATATTATTGAAAGTATTGTCTTGGGACAGCTCTACCTCATAACTAATGGCGTCACCTTCTTTGTCCGTAGAGGAATCCCATCTAATTTCTAAAGGATTTTCCGTGCATAGAAGCCCATCTGTCGGGAAGACTTTAGAAGGTATGGTCGGTGCTGTATTCTCAACATCAGGTACTGAATCGGGATCTTGAACAATATCAGGTTCATCACCGCCAGATTTACTGCAGGACTGTATTGCCAATATCATGAAAATTATAAAAATCTTTTTCATCTTTTGACGATTTTAAACACGATAGGCTTATCCATAGTCAACTTAACATAGTAAATTCCTGTTGGTAAACCTTGTAATGAAACTTTCAGGCTATAATTTTCCAAATCCGAGACCTCGGATTTTACCAATTGCATGTTCGAATTGTACAAACTTACCTGTACATTGGAAATCTCGGCATAAGGCAAATGTACAAATACGTCGTCATCAGTTGGATTGGGAGCAAAGCTAATTCCAACGCCAAGGCTAGGTGTTGTTTCATAGACACCTTCGCAAGGGAACTTAGAGACTACCTTGATTATATCCCCATGATCCACTTCAATCGAAAATGAAGATGCCATGGTAACCAGTTTTTCATTATTGTTCACAAACACGGTATAAGGTGCGGTACCCGAAGAAATTTCTATGGTTTCCACCAATTTCTGATTAGAAACCGTGGAGCTGGATTTCCCAGAAACTTCAGAAGCATCTGCTATTTCAAAACCAAAACATTTAATAAAATCGGGTTGATCGGGAATGGTTATGCAAAGGTCATATCTTCCTGCATATAAATTTTGAACTATTAGTTCAGAAGTAAAGCTATACTCATCATTATTGATACGTGCAATATAGTTATAGCCCTCATTTGCAGTAATCAACAATTGACCATTGTTCTTGCCCACACAGGTAACCCCGATGCTCTCAATATTGAAATTGTTGGACGGTAAGTCAAAAATGATAGGACATCCATTGGCATCGACATTATAAATAGGTAGCGTTTCAGGGCACGAATCCCTATCGTTCATCACTCCATCTTTATCATCATCCAGTTGACTTTGTCCACAACCATTTTCGTCCACAGACTCACCTGTTGGCGTACTCGGACATAAATCGAGGGTATCGTTTACACCATCCATATCTGAATCAAGTAAATCCGACTCTGAGCATCCATTCCCATCAACCACGTCATCCGGCAAGGTGTATGGACATTGATCTAAATCATTCGTCACACCGTCGTTATCGTCGTCCAATTGACTTTGTGCGCAACCTACTTCATCGATTTCCTCGCCCGTTGGTGTATCTGGACATTCATCAAACAAATCTATTACACCATCATTATCACTGTCGCTTAAATTACTGTCTGCTTTAATGTTTAAAGGATAGGCTACATATATCTCACTTCCATTCTCTTCTGTTGAACCGTCAAAAAAAAGCCTATTACCGACTTTGGTTAGATTGTAATTGTAATTGGGAGAGGATGAGTTATTAGTAACATTGATGTCTAAATCGTATACTTCATCTGTCTCTCCCGTCGCCAGAAATATTTTTTTAGAATCAACACTTTGTTTGAAAAGCAAATTTCCATTAAAGCATTCCAATTCACTTATATGGTTGAAGACCCCTTCTTCTTCTGTCACAATAGAAATAGTACCCTCAACCGTACCATTCGTTCTCCAAAGTTCTTTGTCTGAAGAAAAACCTTCTCGAACCCCAAAATAAACATAATCACCACAGGTCAATAGTACATCAATATCTACATTGCTAAACCGATGTTCGCTCCCGATGAAAAGGGCCGTTGTCCCCTCAGGTGTTCCATCGGTTTTAAAAACGGATTTTCCATGAAACTCCGGATAAGGATTATATCCCTTATTAGGATAGAATGCAACAAAATATAATGCATCGTCTAAAGTGGTCAAATACTGTATGCCACTATCAATACCGCCACCATATGAATCAAAAAAATAAGTTCCTTCAGCTGTTCCATCAGAGAACCATATTTGATTTGAGCCGTAGGTGTTCTCGGGGTCATTCGCCACCATCACCAACCTATTATTAACTACTTTTACTGATGATAAACCATGCATACCTATAACTTTAGCAGTCCCTGATGGGGTACCATCAGTTCTGTAAAGTGCATTTCTAGCTGAAAAATAAATGACACCTTTGTACCAAACCAAATTTTCAGGATAACTGCTTCCTGATCCAGGGGAAATGTCCGTGATTCTATAAGTACCGGCTTCCGATCCATCTGTTACCCACAATTCCGCTCCGTATGTACCGTCATCTGCAATAAAATATAATCTTTCATTGATGACGGTGAATGTTTTTACATAACTAGAATTGTACATGCTACTGGCACTACCTGGATTTATATCTTTTACCATTTTAGTTCCCTGTTGTGTTCCATCACTCGTCCACAGTTCAAATCCATGCACTCCATCATTTGCACTAACGAATAGTTTACCGTTAAAATCAATAAATTCTGAATCGTCACTTATGCTTTGCCCATCCAAATTAATGTCAATATATTTTGTGCCTTCGATTGTTCCATCAGAAGTACAAAGACCATAGTACCCATATTCATTACCTCTAAAGAATAGTTGGTCCCCCACTGCAGTCAACAAAGAAGGTATGACTCCATCGGATTTGTTAAAATCATAAAACAAGTCAGTCCCCTCATCCGTTCCATCCGATTTCCATAATTCGATTCCGTTTCGTTCTGTTTCCGCAGCGAAAAAAATTTGCCCATCGATTATGATTATGTCATTTTCATGAGAGCTAATGTTGGTCTCGCTAGCTTTTTCAGAAACCATTTGGGTGCCATTAACAGTACCATCACTTTTCCACAAACCGCCATTGTAAATAGAACCTCCTCCAAAAAATGTGAGAAAGTTTCCTAAATCGTCAAACGTTAAGTTTGATACATAGGTCTGTTTCAACAGCTTTGTTCCTTCAGATGTCCCATCACTGACCCAAAGCCCCCCTATTTCACCATCGTTTCCATAAAAAAATACTTTAGATTGCGAAAAAGCAATCTTGGTATCGTATGAAAATATTCCCGAACCGATTCCCGGAGCAATATCCTTTAAGATCTTTGTTCCCTCTTCCGTACCATCACTGATCCAAAGTTCATTTCCTGTTACGCCATCATTTGCCAAAAAAACAAGGTTGCCATTGACAGCACCACCAAACATTTGTGTATTGCTCGAACCATAGGTAAACGTTTGATTGATATCCTTCAAAAGAATTGTACCTTCAGGGGTTCCGTCACTTTTCCAAAGTTCCGAACCCGTAGTACCGTTGTTGGCGAAAAAATAAAAACTGTCTCCCAATCGAGCGTAATTAATAGAACCTGCCACCGAACTCTTAGTTCCTGGGTTAATATCCTTGAATAGAAGGGTCCCCTCAGGAGTTCCGTCCGATTGCCATAATTCAATACCCAATTCTTCTGTGTAAGCTTTAAAAAAAAGATATCCGTTAAAGCTGAAAAAATTAAAAGGGTCACTGCCTTCCTCACCACCATTAATATCCTTTAGTACATTTGTGCCCCCAACAGTGCCATCACTGACCCATAGCTCAGTTCCCAAAGTTTCATCAAATGCACTGAAATAAACCTTATTATTAAAAACAATAAGATTGCGAATGGCTCCACCTTGATTATAGCCCACGCTTCTTTCCGTAAGCTTAACAGTTCCTTCCTCTGTACCATCACTTACCCACAACTCATCTGTTCGGTAATCTTTTTCCGCAATGAAAAAAACACCAATTTCTCGAGGTAATATTAGGCTTATATCTCCTGAGTTTGTCGATTTAGAAAAAAAATGCGTTCCTTCCACGGTTCCATCCGTATACCACAATTCTGTATCATCGACGGTAAAGTAAAATCCATTGCCTGCTTTGGTAAATCTCTCAGGATAACCATCATTTGAGAATTTCAATTCCAATAATTCTGTGTCAAGTGTTTGGCCTATTACAGCATTCAATGAGAAAAGCAATAGAATGACAAGTAGTAGTTTATTGGTCATTTAACTGTTTGGTTTTCAGCATCAGCAATTTAAGGATACTTCTAACAATAATACTTTTTTTTATTTTAATTAAGATATACGACCAATAATAACGATGTAAACTGTATGATTCTAAAATGCCACTCCTTGTCCTTTAAATAAGTTTTTTGATTACAAAATCCGTCAAGAATCAAACTTTTCTCAGAGCACTATTTCCATAAGGGTTTTCCCTTTTTTATTTCTAAATGTTGACGATTTGTAGACTTTTGCGGCCGATTTGCTTATCGCAATATTAAATATAACCTAATTCCTGATCTCCATTTTCATTGTAATCAAGAGTTGTAACGTTGACATAAACATCCATATGAGCATTCTATAATAAACTGAAATTACCGAACTCGTAAACATGTGAAGGTTTGATATTGATTTTAGAAGAAATAAAAATCTTTTGAAAATTAGTTTGAAAAATTAAAGATTTGACTTAATTATTTAAACAATTCCTCAATAGGCTTCCTATCCGAAGCATCGGGCAAGGGTATATTCAAGAGCATCGATAATGTTGGCGCTATTTGCGTTATAGTGTGCGGAGAAACGCTCAAACCCTTCTTCACTCCCCACCCATACCAGAGCATAGGTACGTGCGTGTCGGTGGCATAGGCTGTTCCATGTGTGGTTCCGTAATCCCTTTGGTCCATCCAGCCAGGAAAGGAGTGCAGGATAATATCCCCGGAATTTTTGGAATTGTATGCATTGCGTACGAATTCGCCAATGGTACTGTTCTCCATATTCCAACTGTGCAAGGTAGGTACAAAAACCTCTTTGATACTGTTTGCACCTTGCAGATATATGGCAGCTTTTTCAAGAAGTTCTCTATTGTCCCTTATTTCCGAAGCCAAATAGACCTGGGTGTTATCGATAAACAAAACACAGTTTTCGACACCGGATTCCTTGGATAGGTATTCGTTCAATCCTTGGCCTATCTTTTGGGGATCATAACTATTGCCTGGAAGCCCTTTTTGTTCCAAGAACCCAGGGTGGTCGCTCGCGGCATGGTCGGCGGTAAGGAAAACTAAATAATTCCCTTTGCCCACAGTTTTGTCCAAATGGGTCAGTAGCTTGGCCAGTTCCCTGTCCAAACGCACATAAGTATCCTCTAGTTCTTTGGAGCGAATCCCAAAATAATGGCCCACATAGTCAGTGCTGGAGTAGCTTAATGCAAGAAAATCCATATCCTTGCCTTTTCCCAATCCTTCTCCATCGATCGTGGCCATGGCCATTTCAGTTACAATTGTATTTCCGAAAGGCACCTCGGCAAGCATAGCAAAATCGCCATTCTGTTTTCTCAGTTTCTTTAAGTCATAGGGAAAAGTACTTTTCTTATTGCCCTTATATATTTTTTCCAAAGGGGAGTCATCAGGGTTACTGTTGCTGTAGCGTTCCATGGTTAAAAAGGGAGTCCATGTCTGGTTCATCAGGGAATCGGACAGCTTTCTTTTGTTAAATTTCACAAGCCAATCCGGTAAGTTCGCTGCATAATACGAACTGCTAATGAAATTGCCGTTTCCCGAATGGTACCAATAGGCATGATCGGCCATATGGCCAGAGGGAAAAATAGCAGACCGATCTTTCAGGGAAACTCCCACGACTTTCGAGCGTCCATTGGTGACCAGTTTCAGTTCATCGGTAATGGTATTGGCCATAAGGTTCTTGGGCGACCTTGAATAGTTTTCCTTTTTGTTACGGTCCATGGAACTTGGGTCGTCTATAAGGGATACTCCCATATCCTCCGCACAATAAACAATTCTATTTTCTTCCCGATCGTACCAGTTATTATTGACAATGCCATGATGGGCAGGTGTTGTCCCTGTATAGATGGAAGAGTGCCCTGCCCCGGTGGTAGTGGGCACATAGTTGTAGTGCATGTTCTTTATATTAAAGCCTTCGCTCATCAACCGTTTGAAACCATCCTCAGTATAATTTTCCTGAAAACGGTATAGGTACTCAGCTCTCATTTGATCCACGACTATGCCCACCACCAATTTTGGCCTTGGCTCTTGTTGGGCAGATGCCATGCTCAGAAAGCATATGGATAAGATGAATGTTTTGGATAAATTAACCATTCTGAAAAAAGATTTCATTTACTTGGGTTTTATTAAAATAAAAAATGGGGTGGCTAAAGGGATTTAATACATGTTATATATGTGCTAATATACTATGAACATCGCTTTCAAACAATATCCTTTTGTTTCTTTTTATTATTTTTACTAACGACAACAACAATCAGGGAAAAACCTGGTACTTTTTTGAATAGCTGAATATGAAACGCTTGTCCTAAAAAATGATTATGGGGCCGATTGGGAATGTCTCAGCAATTGATCCAGAATTTATACCTTTAAGGGATTCTGTCCCATACAGGACAACACTAACTAATCATTATTGAATGAATACGGTAGAACGGCACAAACATATCCTCGAAAAAATTCAACAAGAAGGACAGATCAAGGTTCAATACATTTGTGAGACCATGGATATTTCACCGGTAACGGCAAGAAAGGACCTCAAGTTTTTAGAGGAAAAAGGACTCGTGTACCGAGTACACGGCGGGGCAACATTGATCAATCCATACACCATTGACAAGCACGTTAATGAAAAGGAAAAAATCCATTATGATAAAAAAACCAAAATTGGAGCCGCTGCCGCAAAATTAATCACCCCCAACGATTCCATTCTGATTGCTTCGGGAACTACCGTTTTGGCCCTTGCCAAGAAAATAGTGCCACAAGAACATCTTACGGTCATTACATCAGCACTAAATGTAGCATTGGAATTGAACAATCATTTAGAAATAGAAGTGATACAATTGGGAGGAGTACTTCGAAAACGATCCTCTTCCGTAACTGGACTGTATGCAGAGTCTATTTTACCAGACTTCTCATGTAGTAAATTTTATCTGGGTGTGGATGGTATCGACCTTGATTTTGGACTTACCACTGCCAATGTAATGGAGGCCCACCTAAACAGGGAAATGATCAAGGTTTCCCAAAAAACCATTGTCTTGGCCGACTCCACCAAATTCAGCAAGCGAGGTTTTGGCCGCATCTGTGGCTTTGAGCACATTGATGAAATCATCACCGATCAAGGAATCTCAAAATTCACCCAAAATGCCCTGGAAGAGTACGGGATAAAAGTAACCATAGTTTAAACTTTTTCCTATTATAAAAGCTAATGACCGGATTTTTAAATTCATAAAAATCCTTTTGTTATGTTTCGATAAATTTCCTTATATTTCGATTGCTTTCTATAATTTGATCTAAAAATGAGATTTTCTGTTTTCCAAGCGATTTTTTATACAGCTTTATTTGGTGCCACGAGCGTAATAGCTCAGACTAATAAAATTAACAGGGATTACCGTCCCCGCACCTATGATGTCCAAGTACGCCAGTTCAAAATCTATCCCAATACTTCCGACGATATCATATTTTTGGGCAACAGCATTACAGCACGGGCTCATTGGAACGAGCTCCTACAACTTCCCCAGGCCAGGAACCGGGGAATTTCAGGAGATACCACTTTCGGTATCTTAGAGCGCCTACATGAAGTGACCGAGGGACAACCCGCCCAAATTTTCCTATTGATCGGGATCAACGATATTTCACGGAATTTCCCTGATCAGGAAATTATCCAGAACTATGAGACCATCATCGCCCGCATACAAAAGGAATCGCCAAAAACCAGATTAGTAGTACAGACCATACTTCCCGTTAACAGCAGTTTTGGGGAATATGAAAGACATTACAACAAGGATGAACACATTGCTAAAGTAAATGCAGGAATCAAGCAGTTGGCCGAAACGCATGGCTTGACATTGATAGACCTACACCCCTTGTTCTTGGACGATTCGGGCAGTTTGAAAGCCGAATATACAGATGAAGGCCTGCACCTAAATGAAAAGGGATATTTGCATTGGGCAGAAATCCTACGTCCTTATTTTCAATAAGAACATCGGAATCCTACCCTGAATCAAAAATCAGAATTGCAAATTATTTTTGTGATACCAAAAGGGAAAAGAGCCTCTCTGGTTCATTGGTAGTGATGAAATCGACCTTTTTTTTGATCATATCCATCATGTCTTCCTCTGTATTTACCGTCCATACGTTGACGGTCATGTTTTCCCTGTGTGCCTCTTCGATCCATTCGGGATGATCTCTATAGACTTTGATGTTGTAATCGATGCTAGTATATCCAGACTTCTTGGCTTCGGAAGGCGCTTTGTCCCCATTGAGGTACGCCACTTCGGATCCAGGTGTCAATTCACTGACCAAAACCCCGGCATCAAAATCAAAAGTTATGTACTCCACTTGGGCCTCGCCACCAAGTTGCTGTACCAGGGCGACGGCCTTTTTGGTCAATAGCAAAGTATGTTCCTTGCCCGAGGGCGCTTTTTTGATTTCAAGTATCAACTTGGTCTTCTCTTGGTTGAACCCTTCCTTGAGGTAGGCTTCCAGAGTAGGTATTTTTTCTCCGTTCGGGAGAGAGGCCGATAATAAATCGGCATAATTGGTGCGCTCAATGTCCATTCCCATAAAATCTGGGTCGTGATTTACCACGGGAACACTGTCCAAGGTCATATGTACATCGAACTCGGCCCCATAGCAACCCAACTCGATGGCATGTTTCAATGCGGCAATTGAGTTTTCAGGAAGGCCCTGTGTTTTCCATGCTCCACGGTGTGCAATAACACGGGGGTTGATGTCCACATTTTCTGAACAGGAGATGTTTGAGAACAGGATGGGGAGTATTAAAAATACTCCCCGTCTCACCAATTGAGAACAAATAATTGTAAAATTCATAGTGATTATAGAAATGTTGGTGATTTTTGTTAATGATAATGAACAAAATTAGGTTATGGACGTTGAAAAAGCTTTCGGTCGCTCCATGCTCTGGGCATACACCCTTCCAAATCGGTCGGTTACCTTGATTTCCAATGTAGAGTTGGGTGCCGATGCCTGAACCTTGAACAGGTGGCCAGTTTCACTGGTGGCAAAAGCTCCGGTGGGTTGAGCACCAACATTTAGTCTAAGTGCATCATAGGAAATGATGTGCAAAGGATCCATCATTTTGACCCTAGAGACATCCAAGGACCGTCCGTTCTCGCTTACTTCAATCTGCCATTGGTCATCGTAGCCCCATATATTGATCAAGACCTCATTGTTAAGATTGGGCTGGGCATATGGCCCGGCATATTGCTCCACCTCTCCTTCAGAAGCATTCGGGGCAAACTTTGCAGCTGTAATATGTACCGTGTTCAAATCGTATGCACGGAACTGATAATCGGTATCAAAACCAATACTTTTGTATTGCCACTGCATTTGATCGCCATTGATTTCCCAGATTCCATATCCTCCTGGGCTACCATCCTTACAGATATGGTTCCCGGCATAGCCTTCACGGCCAGTCCACCACCAAGTGGCACAAATGGCCGCAGTATTATGCTCAATGATGCCAAGTTCTTCCTCAACAGTGTAGTTTATATGTGTATGACCGGTAAGGATGTGTACTGTTGAAAACTCCTGTAGGCAAGCCATGAGTTCTGGTGCATTGTCCAATTTATAGGAATTGACTTGATTTCCCATCTCGTCCAATGATGGGTTTTTATAAATCGGGGTGTGCGTTGCTATAACAACAGGGGTGTTCTTATCAGTGATCATGGCCAGGTCTTTTTTCAACCATTCCAGTTGTTCAGCCGCTAAACGCTCTCTATAATTACGACTTCCAACGGTTCCTTGTGAACCGCCCGTGTTTAAATATTCCACATCATCGAGCACCACATAATGGATTTGACCCAGATTAAATGAATAGTAAGTAGGTCCCAAAATATTCCTGTATGGGTCTTCTGCCAAACGATCGTTGGCGAAATAAGGATCATAGTCGTGGTTGCCTATTACATTGAATACTGGGGAATGTAATTGGTTCATGTATGGAATATAATCATTGAGACCAAAACCATTACTGTACCAATAGAGATCCCAGGTCATGTCTCCTAGGGTGAGCACATATACTTTTTTACCTGCTGCAGAATATGAATCAATCATGGCATTCACATCGGGCAGCACCATATTTTGAAACTGTTCCAGATCGTTGTTTCGATTGGCCAAGTGCCAATCGGCCATGGTCAATACCACGTGCTCTGCATTGTCGGTCTCTATCAATGAGAAATCATGCTGTTCTACTGTTGCGGCACTGGTAGTTAGCCGCTTGAAGAATTGGGGCGCATTTCCATTGGCAGGAACTTCGTAGTTCCCTGGCACGGAAATGAATACGAATCCCGATTCTTTATTGGAAGGTAGGTAATAGACACCTTCTTCGTTGGTCATGGCAACTTCATGACCATCGGAAACGACCACGCCGGCCACGCCAACTCCATTACTGAACACGATTCCCTTAACAGTCATCCCCTCAATGTCAGGAATGTCCGAATCGGCAACGATGTTCAATTGTACAGATCCCAGCATCAAGGTTTCTCCATCTCGGGAGAGTACCAAGCGATATCCACCAGAGAGAATGTCAGTGGGCAATATCAAAGCGGCCGATGCTTCCGTGGCAGATCCTATGGAAGAGCTGAATCTTTTGGAATCATCCGAAGTGGAAATCCATTCGATTTGATCACCAACCTTGAATCCTTTTCCTGTAAGGACGACCTCGCTGCCCGCCGAGGCATTGATCACCGGGGGCACGGAGACCCCGATGATGCCCAGGCTATTGTTCGAGGGAACTTCAGTACTATCAGAACTACAGGCAATCAGCCCAAAAAATGGTATATTGAAACTAGTGATCGAGGCAAGGCCACCAATCCCTGTTTTTACAAACTTTCTACGGGTATGTTTCATGTATATCTGCCTAATTGATGATTTCTACTTTAATGTCGTCGATAAAGATCCTGTTCTTGCCCGCTCCTACGCCATTCAGATCAAAGGCTCCTCCAAGAAAACGCAACTGTGTCTCTGCTGTGGCCCCTGTGATGGTAAAAGTGTAAGTACTGCTTTCATCTTCCCATATCAGAACACAATCGGGATCCGTATCATAATCGGGATAGTTGTTCACTGTAAAGGAAGGAACACTGGTGGTCCCTGGACCTACAACACCTACTACGAGATTATTGTCGTCTTGGGTTCCGCCTGCAGTCTCATAAGGAACGGCCTTGAAGGTAACCTGAACCTCGGTAGGCCCATCAAGTTCGGCCAATGGTGGGGAGATGAGGTCTCCACCATAATTGGTCTTGCCCAATTTTACAAACCCTGGTCGTGCATAGACCACTTTTTGGTTGCTGCTGAAGGTGTTCTCGGTACTCGTCCAACCACGGGCCATTTCTTCTTCTGTCCAGCTATCCATTCGTGTTTCACCAGAAGTTGTGTAGAAAATGGTACTGCCGTAGGTAAGCCAACTAAAATCTTCCTCAAGGATAACATTGCCTGCGGACTGTATGATCTCGACCTCTTCGGTGAGCCCATTGGTAGTTGATTGGATGATCAGGGTAGTGCTTCGTTCCAATCCAGTATTTTTTTCGGCGTTCAAGACCAAAGAGTTATCTGTTTGCTCTACCCCGGTTATCCAGCTCTCGTCTGCCAATACATAAGTCCATTCAACATTGGTCTCCAACGAAATGTTCACGGTTCCTTCGGCCGATGGTACGGAAATACCATTCTCACCATCGATGATGGTTATATAAGGCACATTGGCCTCTTGATCGATTCGAAAAAGAACCGGCTGTTCTTCTCCACCGACCACGAATGCAAAATTGGCTGTCCGGCTTTCAAAAGAGTCATTGGGCTCCACATTGAAACTAAAAATACCGTCTTCGTCCCCTTCGTCCGGAAAGGCTTTTGCCCAATCGATGTTCGACTGGGCCACGACCTTCCAATCCCGGTTGGAACGCACGATATATTTTTGGCTGATGCCCTCCACGCTCACAGAAAGAGAGGTAGGGTCTTCCTCGATCATAAAATAAGGGTCTCCGATGCTCCCCTCCCCGTTGTCGTCGTCACAGGATACCGCGACGAAGCAGGAAATAATCAATGCCCAAAAGAACTTTGGGAACGATTTTATTGTAAAAATACCTTTGCTGTACATAATCTTGAGATTTATCAAAATGTTTGGTTTGGCTTTTCTTTATTCAATGGCTTCCTTGCTCCACCATACAGGAGTCTTCATGTTGTTTTCCCCGTTCATACGGCTGATCGCTTCCTGGGCATTCTCTCCATTGGTGGCCATGGTCGTGTTCGGGTAGGCGAATCGGGTGGGCAATATAAAGTCGTTATATATGGCCCCGTCGCCGATGGTAAGTTCAGGATAACCAGTACGTCTATATTCATGGTATGCCTCCATTCCCACCCAGAAGAGGGCAAGGAATTTTTGGTTGCCGATGAGTTCTTCCTTATTATCCAAACTGTCCCATGCAGCTAGGTCCGAGGCTAAGAAAGCGGTGATATCCTCATTGGAAATAGTCACGGGTGTTTCACTATACTGTCCTAAAGGAGCCCATTTTTCAATGGAAGCAGCAATGGCAGATTCATAATATTGACGGGCAGCGGATTCCCCTCCCGGAATCAGGCCTTTAAGGGCTGCTTCGGCAAAGATAAACTGTACTTCGGCGAAGTCCATAAAGAAACCGGGGGCATCGGCACGGCAGAAAACGGCCGCATTGAGCCAAGAAGTCCCTCTGTCCACATCACTTTGTTCAGACTCGGTACAACCAGCAACAGTACCTTTCCATACGAATGGTAAGTTTGGGTCTGTATTTGGGTTTTTCTTTCCGTATATGGCCAATCGGGGATCTTCATAGATTTGTTCGTCACTTTCGTTGGTCAGAACGGTCATCTTGATGAGTTGCTCCGTGAGTTTTCTACCTGAACTGGTAAAGCTTCCCTCATTGGTGTTGTTAAATTCACTGCGATATGGATCATTGCCCGAGAATACCACAGTGGCATTGTCATCATTTGATGTGAAGACAGGATATTTTGATGGGTTGTTCAAAATCTCGGTCATTTTGCTCCCTGAGTTCATGGAACTTCTTCCGCTTACCCTGTTCAATAAGCGCAGGTAAAGGGAATTATTGAACTTACGCCACTGGTCCATGGAACCACCGTACATGCCGTCCAAGGCAGGCTTTATAAAAGTAGGGTTGGTGGCATAGATATCATTGGCTTCCTCCAGTTCAGCGAACATTTGTCTGTACACTTCTTCCTGGGAATCAAACTTCGGCTTGACGACTCCTTCCTCCGAAAGGGCCAGAAAGGCCTCGGAATAGGGAATGTCCCCGAACATATCCGTGAGGTTTGATAAATAAAGGATTTTCAATGTGATAGAAATGGCCTCCAAAGACGGGTCTTCCTGCTCAATACTCAAATCGTGCATGTGCAGGGCGTTATTGGCATATCTTGCATAAAAGTTCCATACGCTCTGCCAGTTGGCATCACTGATAAAGTAGCGGTGCTCCTGGCGGGTGGTACCTCCCGTGAACGCCGTAAACTGAATAAGCTCATTGTTCCAGAACCAGGTGTAGTATTGCCATGCGTTGGCACCGTTGTACAAGAGCGGCTCAAACATGCCACTGGCCTGTATGTCGCCCACTATGGTTCTGTTGGGATCTGTGTTAGTTTCTTCAAAATTGTCGGTACATGCCCAAGCAAGTACCAAAACTCCTATAATAAGTGCTGTTTTTTTCAACGTTTTCATGCTTTATGGTTAGAATGAAAGTTTAACATTTAGACCGTAGGTACGGGTCATTGGAAAAGTCACGGATTCAATACCCATCATGATGTTTGAACCGTTCAACATTCCGGTTTCCGGATCATACTGCGGGAAGTCCGTCAAACAGAATACATTAGTGGCAAATATCCCAAAACTCATGTCTTGAAAAATGCCCATGCTTTCCATTATCTTGCGAGGCATCTGGTAGTCCAGGCGTAGCTCCCTCAACTTCAAGAAATCCGTACTGAAAGTATTCATTTCGGTATTGTTCCTATTCCACATATAGGCATTGTAGTAGGTTTGGATGTTTTCCGTTACCGTTGTATTCTTGGTATAGGAAACGGTACCATCCGTGTTTTCTACTACATTTACTCCTTCGTGGACCAATCCATCATAACGCCCCTCCAAGGAGTTTTTAAGCTTTCCTTGGTAGGAAAGTGCAAAATTGGTTACAGAATAGGCACTTCCGCCCATTTGAGCTGAAAATGATGCGGACAGGGAGAGGTTTTTGTATCTAAAACGCTGTGTCATGCCCCCTCTCCAATCCGGGTTCACTTTTGCAATCTCTCTATCAGGGGACTCATCCAAAACTGGATACCCTTGGGAGTTTACAATATGCATACCGGAGGCATCAACAGTTTCTCCATTTTCATCGATATAGGTGGCACCCTCAGGGGCTCTTTGGAATCCACGTCCATAAATATTGTGCATCTCCCCGCCCAAATAGGAGTAAACATAAACTCTCCCTCCTATGGTCGTACCCATATCGGTCTGCAGAGGCTCCTCTGGATCCCAGCCTTCTTGCAAGCTAACCAAAGTATTATTGTTCTTGGACCAATTGGCATCAAATGACCATTCAAAATCCTTGGTCCGGATTGGAACAAACCCAGCAGCAATCTCAATACCTTCATTGGTGATTTCTCCAGCATTGATTATCCTACCCGTTGCCCCTGTAATTTGATCAACATTCACCGAGACGATTTGATTCGTGGTCGAGGAATAGTACTTGGTAATATCAAAGGACAATCGATTTTTGAAGAACTTGGCCTCAAGACCTACTTCCCAGCTTTCAATGTTTTCAGGCTTAATCAATGGATTTCTGATAGTACCAGGCAGTACATACCCTCCTGGAAAAGAGGTGTTCCCATAGGGCTGGGACAAGGAATAAGCCCCTGTATCATTACCTACGTTGGCCCACGAAAAGCGCAATTTTGTAAAGTCGACCCATGAAGCATTGGTCTGAAAGTCGAATACTTTGTCAAGTAGAACACTGGCCGCCACAGACGGGTAAAAGAAGGACCAATTTCCCGGGGACAAGGTACTGGACCAATCATTACGTGCGGTAACATCCAAAAAATAAGTGTCGTCCCAGCCCAATGACAACATGCCATAAAAACTGTTCACGACCTTTTTGCTCCTGTAATTATAATTGTCCGGATTGACTCCTGTGGGCAGGTTGGTGGTATGGTAGATTCCTTCCTCTCCCAATTGTTCCAAGGTAATCCTGCTGTTGTAATATTCGTTCACCCTATTGTTTCCGCCCACAAAAGCTGAGAGTGTGAACTTTCCATCGGCTATGTCGTTGTTTTCGTAGCGCAACATGAAGTCGTTGTTGTTCTCCAAATAACGTACGGTCTGTTCCCTATAAAAACCATTTTGGTAGTCCGTTGTGTAGAAGGGTCTTCGTTGTGTTCTAAACTCCGTGGACCAGTCCAGACCTGAGCGCAGGTCTAAAGAGAACCCGCTTCCTAGGTCAAAGTTCAGCCCAATGTTTCCAAACACCCTGTTCTTGTCATGAGCACTTAGGGCTTCGTACAAAGTGCGATATGGGTTATATGAATTTGCGGAAGGGAACACCAGTCCCTGTCCGTTTTCACCTTGTGCAGACCAATTCAAGAAATTGTAACGGCCGTCAAAATATTCGTTCTTCCAGTCGTCCATGCTGTTTACATTGAAGCCCCAGATCAAGGCATACATGGGGTTGGACTCATCGTAGCCTCCCCCTGGCATGTTGTCGCTTCTTTTTCGATAGTAGTTGACCTTGGAGTTCAAGGAAATCCAGTCATTGATGGGGGTATTGAACGCCAAGGATACCGATTGACGGTCGAACCCTGTGTTGGGCATGATCCAATCATTTTTAAAATCGGTGATAGAAAGTCGGCTGGAAGTTCCCTCCCCGTTGTTTCCATTGATACTCACCGAATTGATGGTAGTGACGCCCGTACGGAATAGACCAGTGTACCAATCGTCCTGATACACCCATGGCAATTTGGCAAATGTGCCCGTTTCCCAGTTTTTGGAAGCATATAGGTAACGCATCTTGTTTGGGTCGAACCGCTCACCAAAAGTGTACCTAGAATAATGTCTATTTGTTGCTACACCGTCGGGAGCCATATCCTCTGTCAATTCCCAAAGGGAATATGGCTGTTCCCCCATATCGGAACCATTTCCATATTCTGTTTGGAAATCGGGAAAAAAACCAGCCTGTTCAAAACTCACGGTCGAATTTACGGTAATACCCAGTCCCTTTCCTTTTTTGCCGGATTTAGTTGTAATCATAATAGCCCCGTTTGCTGCCCTGGAACCATAAAGTGCTGCTGCTGCAGGTCCCTTTAGTACAGATACAGATTCAATATCCTCTGGGTTGATGTCACTCAGACCATCACCATAATCCACTGGTGCATCGGCCTGGGCATAGTTGCTCACTGCACGTGTAGCGGTCATACCTGAACTTATGGGAACACCATCGACAACTATTAGCGCCTCGTTGCTACCATAATTAAGTGACTGATCGCCCCTGAGCGTTACACGGATGGAACCACTGGGTCCAGATCCCGCTTGGGCAAAAAAGAGCCCTGGAACTTTTCCTGACATACTGTTCAACCAGTTTCCCGACACAGATTTAGTGACCTCCTCACCTTCAACTTTGGCAACGGCATAGCCCAAGGATTTTTCCTCACGGGTAATATTAAGGGCCGTGACAACCACCTCATCAAGTTCGCTAGCATCCTCTTCCAAAGTAATTTCATGAAAAGAACCTAGCCTAGCAGAGATTTCCGATGTTGTATATCCCACATAAGAAATTTCAAGTACGACCACATCCTTGGAAGGAGTTAGGCTAAATTTTCCATCAAAATCGGAAACAACACCATTAGAAGTTCCCTTTTCAACGATTGACGCCCCCGGAAGGGGTACACCGGTTTGATCAACGACCGTTCCCCTAATCAAATTATCCTGCGACCAAGCAGTAAAGGAGAGCAAAATGCATAAGAGCAAATACACATAACTTTTTTTCATTGGATTCCTAAAATTTAGTTTTAGTAGTTGGTTTTAAAAACACACAGTGTTAACGATTACGAAAGTAACAAAAAAAAATAAAAACAAATACCATTTTATCATTTTGTAGAACTTTTTTTTGTCTTTATGTTATTTCAGTGTTGTATTTATGTTATATTTGCTTCGTTTTATTTCCAATTATACATGAAAAAAGAACAAAAGAAAACCTTTTTTGACCGCGAACAATTATTGCACAAAATAGAAACGGAACAGGAAAGTTGGGATATTCTGGTTATTGGCGGAGGAGCCACAGGGCTCGGCGTAGCACTGGATGCTAGTTCACGAGGCTTGAATACCGTACTCTTTGAACAGTCCGATTTTGCCAAGGGAACCTCTAGCCGCAGTACCAAGTTGGCACATGGCGGTGTACGCTATTTGGCTCAAGGAAACATTAAACTGGTTTTTGAGGCATTGCGGGAAAGAGGGCTGATGCTAAAGAACGCACCTCATTTGGTCAATCCACTTTCCTTTATCATTCCTAGTTATCGTTGGTGGGAAAAATATTTTTATGGTATCGGGTTGAAAATTTACGACTGGATGGCTCAAAAATTCAGGATGGGAAATACATCTCTGCTCAAACGTGTTACAGTACTTAGACAGATGGGCAATTTAAACCCCAAGAAACTCAATGGCGGCGTACAGTATTTTGATGGACAGTTCGATGATGCCCGTTTGGCCATCAACCTGGCTCAAACCGCTATTGAGCAAGGAGGGATTTTGCTTAACTATATGAAGGTCGATCGATTGGACAAGGATTCCAAGGGTAAGGTTAGTGGGGTTCAGGTTACTGATACAGAAACAGGAAAAACCTATAGTGTACGGGCCAAAGTTGTAATAAACGCTACGGGTGTTTTTGTGGACGATATCCTTAAAATGGACAGTCCGGATGCTAATCCGCTATTAAAAGTAAGTCAAGGAATTCATTTGGTACTGCCTAAGTCCTTTCTCGATAGCGAACATGCCCTAATGATACCCGCGACAACAGATGGCCGAGTACTTTTTGCCGTTCCGTGGCACAAACATCTTGTTGTAGGCACCACCGATACGCCTTTAAATCGACATCAGTTGGAGCCTAAACCCCTAAAAGAAGAGATAAATTTCATTTTGGATACACTCAAGGATTATCTGAAAGAACCTCCTACGGAAAAAGATGTGCTCAGTGTGTTTGTGGGGCTTAGACCCTTGGTACTTCCAGAGAACAAAGAAGTGGGCACCAAAGAAATATCCAGAGATCACAAACTAAAGGTCACCGCTTCTAAATTAATCACCATCACCGGTGGCAAATGGACCACTTATAGAAAAATGGCCGAGGACACAGTGGACCAAGCGATAGAATTAGGTGATTTATCGACTGGTCCGTGCCAAACACAACGATTGAAAATACATGGATATTCCAAGGAGTCGATACCAGATGACTCATTAAATTTTTATGGGACAGATGCAATTGGGATTGCAAAGCTCAAAAAGGAAAACCCAGATTTGAACCATCCCCTCCATCCCAAATTCTCGTTTACCGCCGCAGAGGTAATTTGGGCGGTTCGCCATGAAATGGCCCGAACGGTTGATGACGTACTGGCCCGCCGATTGCGCATTCTGTTCCTAAATGCCAGAGCAGCTATAGAACTTGCTCCAAAAGTAGCAGTAATTATGGCAGAGGAATTAGGTAAAAACCAAGAATGGGTGGACAATCAAATAAAGGGTTTTCAGAATATTGCAAAAAATTATCTTGTCGATCCGACTGTTGGTGAGATAATCATTTCAAGTAGATTGTACAAGGTATAGTAGAACATAAAATAAATAAAATGCCAAAATATATTCTCGCTCTTGACCAGGGCACCACAAGTTCACGTGCTTTGATCTTCGACCAAAACGGGAAAGCTATCAACATAGCTCAAAAAGAGTTTAGACAGATATTTCCCAAACCGGGATGGGTAGAGCATGATGCCAATGAGGTTTTATCGTCCCAAATAGGTGTGGCCGCTGAAGCGGTTTCAATGTCCAAACTAAAATCAGAAGATATAGCCGCAATAGGCATCACAAACCAAAGGGAAACCACGGTTGTTTGGGATAGAGCAACAGGTGAGCCCATCTACAATGCCATTGTTTGGCAGGATAGGCGTACCTCTGACTATTGCGATGAATTGATTGCCCAAGGGCATGAATCAATGATTCGCGAAAAAACAGGACTTGTCATCGATGCTTATTTCGTTGCAACCAAAGTGCGTTGGATCTTGGACAATGTAGAAGGGGCCCGTGAAAAAGCTGAAGCAGGGCAGTTGGCTCTTGGAACGGTAGATTCTTGGTTGGTATGGAATCTTACCGAAGGTGAAAAACATATTACAGACAGTACCAATGCATCAAGATACCTCCTATATAATATTCATACACTCTCTTGGGATGATGAATTATTGAGCCTTTTCGGCATTCCAAAAGAAATGTTGCCACAGGTTTGTGATTCAAGTGGTGCTTTGGCAGCAACTTCGGGAGCAATATTTGCAAAGAAAATTCCCATCACGGGAATCGCTGGTGATCAACACGCCGCTTTATTTGGGCAAATGTGTACAGAGCCAGGGATGGTTAAGAACACGTATGGCACAGGTTGCTTCATGCTGATGAACATAGGAAACACACCTATAATTTCCAAGAACAAACTCCTAACTACGCTTGCATGGAAAATCGGCGACGAGGTTGTATACGCCCTCGAAGGAAGCATCTTTATTGCTGGTGCAGTCGTACAGTGGTTGCGAGATGGGCTGGGCATTATCCACTCGGCCCCTGAGGTTGAAGACCTTATAAATGAAACCGATGATAATGGCGGGGTCAGTTTTGTTCCGGCATTTACAGGGTTGGGAGCGCCTCATTGGAACCAACATGCTCGCGGAACAATTGTGGGAATAACCCGAGGAACCACATCTGGGCACATTGCTAGGGCAGCTTTGGAAAGCATTGCTTTTCAGACCTACGATGTTCTAAAGGCCATGGAGGCAGATGCCGGCATAAAAATCAAGGAATTAAGAGTTGATGGAGGTGCCACAGCCAACCGTTTTTTAATGCAGTTCCAATCTGATGTGCTGCAATCCGGTATCATTAAACCGGAAACAACTGAGATTACGGCATTGGGAGCGGCATACTTAGCAGGATTGGGTATTGGCCTATGGGACGATGTAGAGGAGATTAAGAGACAATGGAAAGTAAAAACTAAATATAAACCAAACACCAATTTTCGGGTGAAAGAAGCCGTTGGACGATGGCACAAAGCCATTAATACCACCAATTATTGGTCCAACCATAAATAAACCATATCCAAATGACAGCATTTATAGCAGAGATTATCGGAACGTTTTTTCTCATTCTCATGGGAAACGGTGTAGTGGCCAATGTGGTCCTTCAGGAAACTAAAGGAAACAACAGTGGGTGGATCGTGATTACTACCGGTTGGGCCTTAGCGGTATTTATAGGTGTGGTCATTGCCGGCCCATATAGCGGGGCCCACCTTAATCCCGCTGTTTCCATTGGCTTGGCCATGGCGGGAAAATTCTCATGGGAGCTTGTGCCCTCATATACAATGGCACAAATGATCGGTGCCATGTTGGGCAGCTTTTTTGTTTGGGCATTGTACCGCAACCATTATCGGAAAACGGATGACGCAGATGCCAAAAGAGCTACTTTCTGTACTGATCCAGCCATTAGGGATTGGCCATTAAATTTATTGAGTGAAGTAGTAGGTACATTTTCCCTCATTTTTGTCATTTTTTACTTTAGTGATCCCCTTTTGGGTGAAGGTGACATTCAAGCTCCAATAGGTATGGGGTCTTTGGGTGCCGTACCGGTATCCCTCCTAGTGTTTGTGATAGGTCTTGCCCTTGGCGGCACTACCGGTTATGCCATAAATCCGGCACGTGATCTTGGCCCAAGAATAATGCACACCCTACTCCCTATTAGGAGGAAAGGTGGGAGCGATTGGGGTTATTCCTGGATTCCCATAATAGGCCCCGTTATCGGGAGCATTCTTGCTGCTCTATCTCACCTTATCTTATCTTGAAAAGTTCAAATACAATAAAGAATTGAAATATTTTCTCACACTGCTTTAGATATGTTGTATAAAGTACGAATCGGATAATCTCATAGAAAAATAAAGAATTTGCTCTTTTAAAGGTGATATACACACGAGCGAAACCATGTTTCGCGCCGCAAGCGTCCCAAATTCTTACCCCAACTTTTACGCATGGATCCTAACGGTTTTTTGTAGTGTTCCGGTAGATAAGCGTGAAGCAAAAACCCGGTATGGCGCAACCTACTTTTTGGATTTCAGTACCCCATGTCCTCACCTGTGCCTCTTGCCCTCTTGCTTTATTGATACCTCTTCCAAGGGCTTTGATGATCTTGGCCGCCATCTGTACTTTATTTGTCGGTATACTGGGGGCCTTGACCTCTTGGTTGCGATGGAAACTCTTGGCATAGTCCTCCATGAGTTTCCTTGTATATTCCCTTAGCAGATTTGGGTCATTGCCTATGGCCTTAAGCTCCCTTTGGTTGGGACTGACCACTATGGAATAGAATTTCGGGTCTTTCTGCCTCTGTTTGGCCGTATTGGCATCGATTTCTTCAACGACCTTTTCAGGACTTACGCTGTCGTTCTCTTGGTCAAAGAATTCCTCCCTTTGTTCGGGCAATCTGTCCTTGTTTTCCTTTTCCAGATAGTCCACGTAGTTTCCCACACTGGAGTTGTAGGTACTGCCCATTTTCTGTGCTGAGATGGTTAGGTACATTGCGGTTATTTTAATTGATATTTCAAGCTTTCAAAATCCCCGATGCCCATGTTGATCTTGATATAGGGCTTTCCCATCATAGGTTCAACCTTCTCCACATTATGGAGGATTTCATTGCAACCCTTTTTATAATCTTTGAATTCTTGCAGCATTCTATCGTGCTCTGTTTTTGGAACGGTGTTTCTAGGTTCCAAAAAATCCATTCGCTCTTGCTGTATTTTGACTGGCTCAGGTCTGGGTTTCCTTCCATCTCTTACATAGGCATCATAAAGTATCAATACCATTTCATAGGTGGGCCGGATACTGGTCTTTTCCATGTTCTTGATAATGGCGATGAGCCTATCGATTTTTTTCATCATCTGACGCTACAACTTTTTGATACTTTCAAGGATAATCTTTGTTCCCTCTCCAAAAGGGTCAAGGTTGTTCTCCTTGAAGTATTGTACCATTCCATCCAAAACCTCACTATGGGATTTGTTGAACTTTTTGGAATAGCTGCGAAAACGTATGGCCGTTTCTTTCTTTACCGTGATGTTGGAATAACCCCCTGTCCCATTCTTTGTTCTGTCATTTATTTTTTGCTTTTCCATAGAGCTGTGATTTTGCTTTTTAGTGAAAATGCGTCAATTTTTCGTCAAAAATTTCCAGTGTTTACAAGGCTTCCCAAAGGGTTTACTGTAGATTTTGGAAAAGTCTACTGTAGCCCCTGATTTTGCACAGCATTCCAAAATCATTTCAATTAACTGGTTTTCAACTTGTTGAAGACCCTAAAACGACCGTGATGGCGCAATCTGCTCATCACCCTCTTGCTATTCCTACGTCCCGCAAGCGGGACTGAATGAATACAAGCTGATTTGAAAATCAGCTGTCCTATTAATGTTTTTATTTGATGAATAGCTTTTCCAAATTCCACCTTAAAAATCACGGTTTCCAAATTTTCTCTTGTCCGCATCTGAATCTGAAAACTTAGAATCCAGTTTCGTTTCCAAGTCACTCATATCCTCACTGATTTTTTTATCCAAGACCCGCGCATAAATTTGGGTCGTGGCCAATTCTGAATGTCCCAATATTTTGGAAACAGTTTCGATAGGAACCCCATTGCTTAAAGTAATGGTAGTAGCGAACGTATGTCTTGCCATATAGAAAGTTATGTGTTTATTGATATGGCATGAATCCGCAATCTCTTTCAGATAGCTATTTAATTTTTGATTGGAAATCTTAGGGAATAATTTATCTGTACCCCTTTTCGGATGATAGTGATATCGCTTAACAATCGACAATGCCGGTCCCATTAAAGGTAACTTGAAGCTGTTCTTGGTCTTTTGTCTTTTTGTACTTATCCAGTGCTTTCCATCGATAGCCAATACGAGATTGTCCTCATTAAGGTTCATTATATCACAATAGGCAATGCCCGTGTAGCAACTAAAAACAAATAAGTCATTTACAATTCGTAACCGTTCAATCTTGGTTTGGAAACCCTGAATTTTTCGTAATTCTTCCAAGGTCAAAAAATCCCTTTCCTTTTTCTCCATCCTAATCTTAAATTTTTGAAAAGGATATTTTTTCTATCCATTCATTGTTTACAGCCATTCTGACCATCTTTCTCAAACGTTGGATATGTTTCATTACTCCGTTGTTCGAAAGTATACCATGATGGTGAATAGGGTGTAGTTTTCGCAAGTAGGTCTCGAAACCCACAACAAACTGATGGTTGAGCTGAGACAACCTAAAATCATCTGATTTATACTGCTTTTTCAAATAGGCCAACAAATACTTCTGGGTGGTCTTATAATGGCTTAAGGTAGCTTTACAAAGGTTATGGGCACCATGAAGGTTGTGGTGTTCAAATAGTTCCGTTAAGGTCACCTGATTTTCATCTTCCCCGAAATACTTCGCCTTGACCATCTGTGGGGTGATAAGGGACGACTTGGAGCGAAGTTCCCGATAGCATTGGAAAAGTGCTGTTTCAACCTCCATTAGATAAGTGTTGATTTCCTGTGCTTCCTTCGTGCGCCCCAGAACCCTCGATCCCTTTCGGTCCCAGTTTTCCGTTGGGATGGTATACTTCAAGCTCATGTTAACTCGTTGTGAGTCAATAGTGATACGAGCGTATATCTTAGCGGAACCGTCATTCCGACGGGCAGTGCTTATCCAAAAACTGATTGAAAATGTAGACCGGGTTCTCATAGGTTTAGTGTTAATTTGAACGAAAATTACCTACGAAAGTCAAATACTAAGTGATTGTAATATAGTTGTTTACATACTTATTCGGTTAACATTTTTGATAAAAATATTTACTAACCGAATTGCAAACCAAAACATATCAAATCAAACCAATTCAAATGAACGTCTTAAAACGTCAAAACCTTGCAAATCAGATAGATTTACAAGGTTTAGTTTTGAATTCTTAAAGTGGGCGCTGAGGGATTCGAACCCCCGACCCCCTCGGTGTAAACGAGGTGCTCTGAACCAACTGAGCTAAGCGCCCATTATTTTCCGTAATGGGAGTGCAAATATAAGACTGTTTTTGATTTATAAAACAAAAAAATGAAAAAAATTACACAACTTCAGCAACAACAAAAGTACTTCCTCCAACATAAATCATATCCTCGTCATCGGCGTTATCCAACGCTTTTTGAAAACCTTGTTGTACCGACATATATTTCTCTCCCATAAGACCTTGTTCCTTAGCTATTTCCTCAAGAGTCCCGACATCCAACCCGCGAGGAATGCTCGGTCTTACAAAATAATAATGTGCCTCCTTTGGAAAAAGTTGAAGGACAGATTTTACATCCTTATCGCTAACAAAACCTAAAACAATATGTAATTGATAATAGGTTTGTTTTTGCACTTGATTCAAAACTAATTGTAGTCCTTCCTTATTATGGGCCGTATCACAAACTACCAACGGGTTTTGTTGCAATATCTGCCACCTACCTAAAAGTCCAGTATTTTTAATAACATTCGCCAACCCTTTAGATATAGATTCCTCAGGAACATCAAAACCTTTTAATTGTGAAATGGCCGCTACCACCCCATTGATATTCTTCTTTTGATACTCCCCAAGCAAATCAGTTGTATATCCCTTTGCTGGTTGATCATCAGCGAAAACAATTACTGATTTTAGCTGATGCGCAATCAGGTTGAATATCATTTTTGTTTCAGGCTGTGTCTCACTGATCACAACAGGCACCTTAGGTTTTATGATTCCAGCCTTTTCCAATGCTATTTTCTCCAAAGTATCTCCCAAAAACTGCGTATGATCCATTCCTATATTGGTAATCAGGGACACTACAGGAGTTATAATATTGGTTGAATCGAGACGTCCACCAAGCCCAACTTCAACAATGGCAATATCCACATCTTCCTCTGCAAAGTAACTGAAAGCCATGCCTACGGTCATTTCAAAAAAAGAAAGCTTTTGATATTCCAAAAAGGGCTTGTGTTGCTCAATAAAATTCACCACAAAATCTTCACTTACCACCTTTCCGTTTATTTTAATACGTTCCCTAAAATCCTTTAGGTGGGGCGAAGTATATAGTCCAACCTTATAACCAGCCTCTTGAAGAATTGATGCCAGCATATGGCTACTGGACCCTTTACCATTGGTTCCTGCAACATGTATACTTCTGAATTTTTTTTCAGGATTGCCAAGCACATTGCAAAAGCTGACGATGTTGTCCAGTTTTGCGTTCATGGCAGCTACGCCCTTTTGCTGGTACATCGGAAGCTGTCCGAACATCCAGTCCAACGTTTCTTGGTAGGTCACTACTGCCCTAGTTTAAAATTGACAACCACAAAACCTATCTGTTGTGCCGGAGCATTCGAATCTGAATTCCATTTATGAAGCATCGCAGTTTTACGGGCAGGCTCCAATAGACATGGAGCATTGTTTGTAGTGCCTTTTACGCCAGGTTCCGCCTTAACAACTTTTCCGGACCTGTCAACGGTAATTCTAACAACAACCCTACCTTCTTCATTACATTCTTGCTGAACTTTTCCTTTGTTGGCCAAAGACCTTCCACTTAATCCATAACCACCTGTACCGCTCCCTGGGGAACCGTAGTAGGATGAGGCATAAGGGTCACCATCAGGTTGTCCCTTGTCGCCAGCGCGATCATCGTCACCTTCACTGCCTGTAGTGGTACCATCAGATTTTCCAATACCTCCGATAAGGGCATCTACACTTTTTTTCTTGGCTTCCTGTTCCTGGCGTTTACGCTCTTCAGCTTCCCTTTTTTCTCTAGCGATGCGTTCAGCCTCAGCTTTGGCCTTTTCGGCCTCTTCCTCAGCTTTTCGTTTGGCTTCTTGCTGTTGCCTCAGTTTAATGGTTTCCTCATCATTACTTGTTAAAACCTCTTCAACCGGAGCTTCCTCAACAACCGTTTCCTTAGGCTCTGTAGGCTCGGCAACTTCTTGTGGTTCAGGTTGACTTACGACCTCCCTAGGTTCGGAACGCACTGGTTCCGTTGGCTGAACTTCCCCGCTCCCAAATTCCATGGTCCCAAAATTAACGGCTATGCCATTTTCAATAGGTGGGTCGAGATAGGTCAATCCAATATAAAAAAGCAATAGAAGGAGTGCGCTCAACAAAAGTGTTGTGAGCGTAAAGGATTTTTTCTTGTGTCTCGTATCTAAAAAGGACATTATTTTGGCCGCACCGCCAAGATAACCTTGTAACTGTTCCTGTTTGCAATATCCATTACGTTGACCGCTTCTTTAATGGCCACGTTTTCTTCTGCTCTGAGGATGATTGTTGGCTTTTCTTGACCTTCAAGTGCCTTTTTTAATTCAATTTCAATGTATTCTTTGTTGATCTGCTCGTTGTTCACAAAATATTTCAGGTTCTTGTCTATGGTCACCGAAACATTTTGTGTGTTCGTAGATTTACCCTTTGCCTTTGGCAAAAGCAAATCCAGTGCATTTGGCGCATTGGAAGTCAGCATAAAAAACACCAATAATAGGAACACAATATCCGTCATTGATGACATGCTAAACTCCGGGCTTATTTTGTTTCTTCCCTTCAGTTTCATAGCTAAGGGTTATACTGGTTCGTTCAAAAGGTCCAAAAACTCAACGGCATTGGCCTCCATTTGATGCACTACTTTATCGGTTCTGTTCACCAAATGGTTGTAACCGATATACGCGATAATACCAACTACCAAACCAGCTACGGTCGTGGTCATGGCGGTATAGATACCAGATGCCAAAGAACCCATTTCTGCCTGTCCTCCGCTACTTGCCATCTCGTGGAACGCCAAAATCATACCAATTACTGTTCCCAAGAAACCAATCATTGGAGCGGCACCTGCAACGGTGGCCAAAACACTAACGTTCTTTTCCAGTTTGTAAACTTCTAACGTACCTGCATTCTCGATGGCGGTATTGATGTCATCCAAAGGTTTTCCAATACGGGCAACCCCTTTTTCGGTAAGTCGCGCTACAGGAGAATCCGTTTGTGCGCATAATAATTTTGCAGCTTCCAATTTACCATTGCTGATGTGATCACGAATCTGGTTCATGAAGTTCTTATCTATCTTGGACGCTGCCTTTATAGCGAAAATGCGTTCAAAATAAATATACATAGCTACAAAAAGAAGAACAAAAAGCACCACAATTATGATGACACTTCCTGTTCCTCCATTGACAATAAGATCGATTACGGATAAGGTCTTTTCTTCGGAAATTGAGGCAGTTGCCTCAGCGCCTTCCGTTACTTCTTGTAAAATATTCATATAAAATCCCCAATTTATTTGCAATAATAACGGAGATTTTTGAACTAAAGTATTTTTTAGAACAAATATCGCATTACCATAAATACAATTGCACCGGCAATGAAGCCTACAAAGGCTAACCAAGATATCTTTTTAAGATACCAGAAGAAGTCTATTTTCTCCATTCCCATCGCAACAACTCCTGCTGCGGAACCAATAATCAGCATACTACCTCCTGTTCCTGCAGAATAAGCGATAAAGTGCCACAATTGGTCATCCAATGGCTCGGAGAACATTCCTAAACTTGCAGCAACCAACGGCACGTTGTCTATAACGGCTGAACCTACACCTAAGAGTACTACAACCAAATCGGACACACGGGTACCGGCCATCTCTGTACCGATCAATGGCATTCCTTGTTTTAGTCCTTCGGCGAAGTTAAACAATAGCCCCAATGATTCCAGTGCAGCAACGGCCATTAAAATACCCAAGAAGAACAAAATACTTGGTAATTCAATCTTTGTCAATGCACTATGCACCGGGCTATGGTGGGAATGGGCATCACTTTCTTGATCGACGGATGATATAGCAATCTTTTTGTTACTGTAAATTTCAGCAAAAGTCGCCACAACGGCCAAGGACAACATCATACCTACATATGGTGGCAAATGTGTGACTGTCTTGAAAATAGGAACAAAAACAATCGCCCCAAGCCCCAAGTAAAGCATAATGGGTCCATATTTAGATTTGGAACCGCTATCATCCTCATCTACATCTATCTCACCTTTAAACGCGGGTAAAAAAGAAGCTATGAAAGACGGCAACAACATACATACTAAAGAAGGTACCAACAAATGCTCTATAAGCATTGCCGTGGAAACTTTATCTCCGATCCATAGCATAGTAGTGGTGACGTCTCCGATTGGCGACCATGCACCCCCTGCATTTGCAGCGATGATTATTAAACCGGCATACCAAAGTCTTACCTCTCTGTCCTTCACTATTTTCTGAAGGATAGAAATCAATACAATAGTTGCTGTAAGGTTATCTATAATGGCTGAAAGAATAAATGCCAAGAAAGAGAATATCCAAAGGATTTTCTTTTTGCTCCTTGTCTTTACAAACGACTTTATAGTTGCGAATCCGTCAAAGTAATCAATGATCTCCACAATGGTCATGGCTCCAAGAAGGAATACCAAAATCTCTGCGGTCTTCCCCAAGTGATGAAGAAGGGTCTCCTCCATCAGCTCCATTTTCTCCTCGTGGCCAAAAGACCCGAAGTTTTCCAACAGCGCGTGGTTTCCGGAATCGAACCAAGTAGTAAAACCATCGATTCCAAAAGCCATCAAAGCCCACAAAATAGCCATCATGGCCAAGGCAGGGATAAGCTTATCTATTTTTAAATTATGTTCGAGGGTAATTGCCAAATATCCAATTACAAAAATGACAACTAAAAGGGTTTCCATGTTAAGTTTGGTTTAATTAAGGAATAATATTTTTGAGCAGTTATCTGTGTGGCTAAAGATATTCAAAATGAATATTTCCACATAATCTTATCAGCATAAAAATAAGGAAACGTCAATAGATAGATTTCAAAAAATAAGAAAAGAATTCAATCATTCTCATTTAATCAATATGTTTTATAAAATATCAATACTAGAAAGCTATATTTGTAGGTAGTTTTTAAATATTACTCAGTTTTATGGATTTCACACTTTCCGAAGAACAGTTAATGATACAACAAGCGGCAAAGGATTTTGCCCAAAATGAACTTTTATCAGGAGTTATCGAACGCGACGATGCGCAAAAATTTCCAAGTGAACTTGTTAGAAAAATGGGAGAACTTGGATTTATGGGCATGATGGTCGACGAAAAATATGGAGGCAGTGGCCTCGGCACGCTTTCCTATGTATTGGCCATGGAAGAATTGTCCAAGATTGATGCCTCGGCCTCCGTAATGGTATCCGTAAACAATTCTTTGGTGTGTTGGGGACTGGAAACTTATGGAACTGAAGAGCAAAAACAGAAATACCTTACCCGATTGGCAAGTGGTGAAATTATCGGTGCATTCTGTTTGTCCGAACCAGAAGCGGGAAGCGATGCCACTTCCCAAAAAACAACTGCCATAGACAAAGGTGACCACTATATATTAAATGGCACCAAAAATTGGATTACAAATGGGAACCAAGCCGAAGTGTATTTGGTCATTGCGCAAACGGACCGGGAAAAAGGCCACCATGGCATCAATGCATTGATAGTTGAGAAAAACATGGAAGGCTTTGATATAGGTCCCAAGGAAAATAAATTGGGTATTCGTGGTAGCGACACCCATTCCTTAATGTTCAACGATGTTAAAGTACCAAAAAAAAACAGAATCGGCGATGACGGTTTCGGTTTTAAGTTTGCCATGAAGACATTGGCAGGCGGACGAATCGGAATTGCAGCACAAGCTTTGGGTATTGCAGCCGGTGCCTACGAACTAGCCCTTAAATACTCAAAAGAACGTAAAGCTTTTGGGACCGAGATAGCAAACCATCAAGCGATAGCCTTTAAACTGGCGGACATGCATACAAAAATACAGGCTGCACGCCATTTGGTTTATCAAGCAGCTTGCGATAAAGATGCCGGCAACGATTACACATTATCCGGAGCAATGGCAAAGCTTTATGCTTCCGAAGTAGCCATGGAAACAGCCGTGGAAGCCGTCCAAATACATGGAGGCAATGGATACGTTAAAGACTATCATGTAGAACGCTTGATGAGGGACGCCAAGATTACCCAGATATATGAAGGCACCTCTGAAATCCAAAAAATAGTTATCTCCAGAAGCATATTAAAAGATTAAATTATTTAACCCCCTCCCAAAAGAGGGGGTTCGTTTTCACGAATCACTTCTAATTTTATTCACCCCCTATTTTTCACAAAGTGTTAACATAAAATTATGACCACAAACCTTAAAACACTCTTTTCATAGCAGGGAAGAAACCTTTTTTTAAGCTCAATTTGAGATAATGATAATTTAACATTCCCTTAATTCCTAAATTGAATTTTTTTTAACCCCAGAAACAATACGTTGATTATTTATCTGATAATCAACTAAAACCTTATTATTTATACATCAATTTTGATATTTTTGAGGAAATACGATAATGATGGGATTGAAGAAACAAGGTTTATACTTACCGGAATTTGAGCACGACAACTGCGGTGCAGGCTTTATATGTAGCCTAAAGGGAATAAAGTCAAACGACATAATACATAAGGCCCTCGAAATTCTGGATAAATTGGAACACAGAGGAGCTGTGAGCTCGGACGGAAAAACAGGAGATGGCGCAGGTATACTTATCGATATTCCCCACGCCTTTTTTAAGGACGCCTGTTCCTTTGAACTACCGGAAGCAGGAGAATATGCGGTTGGAAACGTATTTCTACCACAAAAGGAAAACCAACGTAATTTTTGCATTCAGGTTTTTGAGGAAAACATAAAAAAACAAGGACTCGAATTACTTGGTTGGAGGCACGTTCCGGTGAACCGTTCCATTCCGGGAAGAATAGCGGCCGAGACAGAACCCTTTGTAATGCAGGTTTTTGTTGGCAAGGGAGAGGATTTGGACGAATTTCAGTTTAACCTCAAACTTTTCATTGCACGTAAAGTCACGGAACACACTGTAATAGAAAGCAAACTTTCTGAAAGCGAATTCTTCTACCTACCCAGTCTATCAACTAAAATTATCATTTTTAAGGGGCTTTTGGTCCCTAAAGATATCAGCAGATATTATGAAGACCTTTTGGACCCCCGAGTGGTTACCCGCTTGGCACTGGTTCACCAAAGATTTTCCACAAATACCTTCCCGAATTGGGATTTAGCACAGCCATTTAGATATATGTGCCATAATGGAGAGATAAATACACTTAGAGGAAACGTCTCCCGTATGCGCTCACGCGAGGAGCTAATGGAAAGTGAGTGGTTTGGAGAAGATATCAAAAAGATACTTCCCATCGTATTGCCGGCAAAATCCGATTCCGCCAGTATGGACATGGTGGTTGAACTATTATTGATGACCGGCCGTTCTTTGCCAGAAGTAATGATGATGTTGGTTCCGGAAGCATGGGAAAAAAACCCGGACATGTCCGAAGCCAAGAGAGCTTTTTACGAATACAACTCCTGTCTTATGGAACCTTGGGACGGACCGGCCTCCATTCCATTTACAGATGGAAACTATATCGGTGCTGTATTGGATAGAAACGGACTTCGCCCATCCAGATACTCGGTAACCAAAAAAGGATACGTCATTATGTCGTCGGAAACCGGAGTCGTTGAACTGGAACCGGAGGATATCGAATTCCACGGACGATTGGAACCCGGAAAAATGTTCTTGGTGAACATGGAAGAAGGACGAATCGTCAACGACGAAGAAATCAAGGAAGCCATTGCCAAAAAGCATCCGTATAAAGAGTGGTTAAAAAAGAATTTGGTACACTTGAGGGACATTCCTTATAACGATTGCCCTGTTTTCTTTGGAGAATTCCCGCTTCAGACCAGACGAACTGCATTCGGTTATACTCAAGAAGACATCAACACCATTATAATGCCCATGGCAGAAAATGGCAAGGAACCCATTGGCTCCATGGGCTCCGACACTCCAATTGCCGTGTTGTCCGAGCGCCCACAATTAATATACAATTACTTTAAACAATTGTTCGCACAGGTAACCAACCCGCCTTTGGATGGTATCCGTGAAGAATTGATAACCGATATTAGTCTGACTTTGGGCAGTGACCACAACATTTTTGATTTTTCAGAATTGCATTGCCGCAAACTGAAAATCCAGAACCCTGTTATTTCCAAAGAAGATTTGGACAAGATCAAAAATTATGATGCCAGTCCTGATTATAAAGTTGTCTCCATTTCAATGCTCTATGAAATTAACAAAGGGCACAATGGGCTTGAAGAAGCTTTGGACGGTATATTGCAGCAGGCATCAAATGCCATTGATGAAGATGCGAACATAATCATTCTATCGGATAGGATGGTAAGTGCCGAGATGGCTCCTATCCCTGCCCTATTGGCCTGTTCCTATGTGAACAGTGGTCTAAGAAAATTAGGAAAACGTTCCAAACTGAGCATCATTATCGAATCCGCTGAACCAAGGGAGGTTCATCATTTTGCCCTTCTTTTTGGTTTTGGAGCAAGTGCCATCAACCCTTATTTGGTGAATGAAATCATCGGTGAGCAAATCGAGGAAAACAACATTACAGATTACACTTTTGAGGAAGCCGTTAAAAATTATAACAAGGCTATCGGAAAAGGGATATTGAAGGTCATGAACAAGATTGGGATATCAACGTTGAACTCTTATCGCGGCTCTCAATTGTTCGAATGCATCGGAATCAACACAACCGTTGTGGACAGGTATTTCCCAAACACCCCTACTCGAATCCAAGGAATTGGACTTTATGAAATAGAAAAAGAAGTTACCAAACGTCACAAAAAAGCATTTCTATCACAAAACATATCAGCCAATCTCGATATCGAGGTTGGAGGTGAGTACCGCTGGAGAAGAAATGGCGAGAAGCACATGTTCAATCCATTAAGTGTCGCCATGCTTCAAAAATCGGTACGCAACAACGAGCCGGAAACCTATAAAGAGTATTCCAAACTGGTCAATGAGCAATCCAAACACTTGATGACTATCCGTGGACTTTTCGAATTTTCGAACTACGACCCTATACCCATTGAAGAAGTCGAACCTTGGACAGAAATTGTAAAAAGGTTCAAAACTGGGGCAATGTCCTACGGAAGTATAAGTCAAGAAGCACATGAAAACCTAGCGGTTGCCATGAACCGAATCGGAGGCAAGAGTAATTCGGGTGAAGGCGGAGAGGATTCGGCTCGTTTTTATAAAAGTCAAACCGGGGACTGGAAAAACAGTGCCATAAAACAGGTAGCATCAGGTAGGTTCGGGGTAACCTCCAATTATTTGACAAGCGCACAGGAAATACAGATTAAAATGGCCCAAGGAGCTAAACCTGGTGAAGGCGGTCAATTGCCTGGACCAAAAGTCAACCCGGCCATTGCCAAAACAAGAAACTCCACACCATATGTGGGATTGATTTCACCGCCCCCTCACCACGATATTTACTCTATCGAGGATTTATCACAATTGATCTATGACCTTAAATCCGCAAATAGGGAAGCACGTGTAAACGTAAAACTGGTATCGGAAGTTGGTGTAGGTACGGTAGCTGCAGGTGTGGCCAAAGCGAAGGCCGATGTTATCCTTATTTCTGGATTCGACGGTGGTACGGGAGCATCACCATTAACCTCGTTAAAACATGCCGGACTACCTTGGGAACTTGGAATCGCCGAAGCCCAGCAGACTTTGGTATTGAACGACTTGCGAAACAGAGTAGTTCTAGAGTGTGATGGACAGTTGAAGACAGGACGAGATGTAGCCATTGCCTGCTTATTGGGTGCAGAAGAATTCGGTTTTGCCACAGCACCTTTGGTGGCATCGGGCTGTATTATGATGCGTGTATGCCATTTGAATACCTGTCCAGTGGGTATCGCCACACAAAACCCGGAGTTGCGCAAAAAATTCCAAGGAAAACCGGAACATGTGGTCAACTACATGTACTTTGTTGCACAAGAGTTGCGAGAAATTATGGCCAAGCTCGGGTTTAGAACCTTGAACGAAATGGTCGGTCAAGTACAAAAACTGGACAGAAAAAAGGCAATCGAACATTATAAAGCGGCAGGTATTGACTTGACTCCAATCCTATATCGTATAGATGTCCCAGAAGGAACTAAACTCCACAATACAGAAAAACAATATCATGAAATAGATAAGTCAATTGAATTTGAAATCATAGGAAAAGCACACCCTGCTTTGTTCAGAAAAGAGAAGACCACACTGGATTTCCCGATCAAGAACACAGATAGGGCCGTTGGCGCCATTATCAGCAATGAGATTTCAAAAATTTATGGAGAGGAAGGCTTGCCAGAAAATACACTTAAACTAAACTTTACTGGTTCTGCCGGACAAAGTTTTGGAGCTTTTGCCACCAAAGGCCTCACCATGGTGGTGAATGGAAACACTAACGATTACCTTGGAAAAGGACTCTCTGGAGCCAAGCTGATAGTGAAAGTTCCTTTTAAATCTACAATTAAACCAGAAGATAATGTGATTACCGGAAACGTAACCTTGTACGGAGCAACATCTGGAGAGGCATACATTAACGGTAAGGCAGGAGAGCGATTCTGCGTAAGAAACTCTGGGGCCAAGGCAGTAGTCGAGGGAATTGGGGACCATGGCTGTGAATACATGACCGGTGGAGTCGCTGTGATTCTTGGTTCGGTAGGACGAAATTTTGGAGCTGGTATGAGCGGTGGAATTGCCTATGTGTATGACAAAAATGACACATTCAAACGCAACTGTAATGGAGACCACTTAAATCTTCTACCGGTTGATGAGGATAACGACATACAACAATTAAAAGATTTGATTGAAAACCATTACAACGCCACATTAAGTCCTTTGGCGCAGAATATTCTTGAAAATTGGGAAAAATGCCTTCCTAAATTCATTAAAGTATTCCCAGAAGAATACCGCCAAGCACTTATCCGATTGGAAGAAGAAAAAATGCAAACCTTATAATTTGAGACATGGGAAAGATTACAGGATTTTTGGAATTTGATAGGAAGGACGAAGCATATGCCCCTGTCAAAGAACGCATCGAAAACTATAAGGAATTTACAAAACCTTTAAAAGAAAGTGAATTAAAGAATCAAGGCGCCCGGTGCATGGACTGTGGAATTCCATTTTGTCATAGCGGTTGCCCATTAGGAAACTTGATTCCAGACTTTAACGATGCCGTTTATAAAGGAAAATGGGAAAAAGCTGCACAGATACTCCACTCTACAAATAATTTTCCTGAGTTTACGGGAAGATTATGCCCTGCACCATGCGAGGAAGCATGTGTACTGGGAATCAACGAACCTGCTGTTTCCATTGAAAATATAGAAAAAAACATCGCCGAGACAGCATTCAAGAATGGTTGGGTAAAGCCAGAACCGCCAATGAACAGAACGGACAAAAAAGTGGCCGTAATAGGTTCCGGACCTGCAGGTCTTGCGGCTGCCCAACAACTGAATCGTGCCGGCCATACTGTTACTCTCTTTGAAAGAGATGAAAAACTAGGAGGACTTTTACGATATGGTATTCCTGATTTTAAAATGGAGAAAAGTGTTATCGATAGAAGGCTTGAGGTCATGGAAAAAGAAGGCATCGAGTTTAAAACCGGCATACATGTAGGCGTCGATGTAACTGCTGAAGAACTCCAAAAAGAATATGATTCCATTGTACTCTGTGGTGGAGCCACGGTGAGACGCAGCCTTCCTATTCCGGGAGCTGATGCCAAAGGTGTGGTCCAAGCCATGGACTTTTTACCTCAGAATAACAGAAAAGTGGATGGCATCCCATTTAAGGGAGAAGATATTTCTGCCAAAGGCAAAAAGGTAATTGTAATAGGTGGCGGGGATACCGGGTCCGATTGTATTGGAACTTCCATAAGACAAGGGGCAACTTCCGTGACCAATTTTGAAATAATGCCTAAAGGCACGACCGATCGCCCCGAGGGACAACCATGGCCGTTTTGGCCCATGCGATTGCGTACGAGCTCATCTCACAAAGAAGGTGCTGATCGTGTATTCACCATCTCCACTAAAAGATTCAATACCGATGACAAAGGTAATCTAACAAGCTTGGTAACTGTAGAAGTTGAATGGATCAAGCAACCTGGTCAGCGACCCATACTTAAAGAGGTAGAGGGCACAGAGAAAGAATGGGACTGTGATTTGGTCCTATTGGCTCTTGGCTTTACTGGGTCGGAGACCACGGTTGCTGATCAACTAAACCTTGAAATCGACCCAAGAACCAACATTAAGGCTTCTGCAGCAGATTATAAAACAAATGTTCCGGGAGTTTTTGTAGCAGGTGATCAAAGAAGGGGCCAATCCCTTATTGTTTGGGCCATTTCCGAAGGCAGACAAGCTGCATACCACGTGGACACCTATTTAATGGGGAAATCCGATTTACCTTTAAAGGGTGAGGGAGATCTTCCTAGAGTTTAAAATCTCAGGTAAATCTCAACTAAACTTGCTAAACTCCTCTAGGCTTGCTTTGCTTAGGGGAGTTTTTTAGATACACATTATATCAACCATATAAATAAACCGACCATTTATATATCAAAAATCGGTAAGTGGAAATTTGTTTGTATCTTAAGAGAAGTCCTCTTACCATAACCAATCCTCTATAAAGTGCTATGTATTTCAGGAGCATACAAACCTCTTAATACATCACTATGAGAAATCCAATTACAATCTGCTTACTCCTCTTCACTTTGCTTTCTTGCAAAACCAAAGAAAAAGAAATTACAACTTCAGAAAAGTCACCTCTAGAACTCGGTCAGGTCAATGTAAGTACAAAGAGTATGGAATTCTTTGTTTCTGACACACTATATTCAGGCTGGAACACTTTCATTTACAACAATGAATCTCAGGAAGTCCACTTTATTATGATGGATTTGTATCCAGAAGGAATAACCATAGAAAATACTAAATCCGAACTGCTCCCCCTTTTTGATGATGGGATGAGATATATCATGGAAAACCAAATGGATAGTGCGATGACGGCTTTTGGTAAAATACCTGAATGGTACCAAAAAGTGAAATTTTTGGGCGGCACGGGACTTGTATCTCCTAAGTACACCGTAAAGAGTACCGTTTACCTAGAACCTGGTCGTTACATGATGGAATGTTATGTAAAAATGTTCAATGGTACTTGGCACACTTCACATGGCATGTTAAAAGAAATTATAGTGAAGAATGAGGTCAGCGAACTAACACCTCCGACCGCAACAGCGCAGATTGACATATCCAGTACTGACGGAATTTTACTTAAGGACAGCCTTTCCTCTGGGCGACAAGTATTCCAAACAAATTTTATAGATCAAAAAGTGTACGAAAACTTTGTCGGACATGATATAAACTTGGTCCAATACGACAGTACGGCTTCATTGGATTCTTTGGTAGTCTGGATGAATTGGATGAACCCCAGAGGACTGCGCACACCCGCTCCTTCAGGCTTTACATTTTTAGGAGGAATGAACAATTTACCTTCTGAAAGTAAAGGCTTTTTTGAAGCTGATTTAACCCCAGGAAACTATGTCCTCATTTCAGAGGTTCCAGAAGCTGATAAAAAGCAACTGCTTTTCAAGTTTTCTATTGATTAGAAAAACTTATAAAAACAAAAAAGGCCCT
>NZ_QBTW01000009.1:0-224 GCF_003057865.1 Muricauda brasiliensis
TACGATTTGTGATATCATGGACGTAGATAATTGCGATACCGCAACCGTAACGGTAACTGTGACCGAAGGAATGGGTGGTAACGTAATAGATGCCGTAGATGATACCTATACTGCAACATTTGGTGAAGATGAGGCGATTGACGGTAGCGATGTGCTTTTAAATGATACCTTGAACAGTTTACCTGTTACTCTGGCCGATGTACTTCTGACTTCCACGCCAACAG